>JAPLRL010000037.1 GCA_026399205.1 Gammaproteobacteria bacterium | reverse complement strand
TTTCTGGTAAAAAGTGATTGGCGTGAGCGAAACGCCCCCAATGGTCTATACTTATACATAATAACTAAATTATGCGTAATTATGGGCGATCCGAATGATGAGTTATTGGCTAAGTTAATCCTGCAAAATTTGATTTCTGCAGAAAAAGTAGCCGATTATTTCCAACTACGCTCCCCATTGCGTGAAACCTTCCTAGAAGAAGTCGCCTCGTATCTGCGTGAAGGAAGCATCGATAGTAGCTCCTTCAATCTGAATGTCATTACCCTCGCAGATACCCTACGAAACATTCGAGATACCCCTGTCGACAATAGAAGTTCATTGAAGGTCAGCGACTTTTTATCAAGCTCAACCCGATCCAGCAATTCCAATGTCGGTAATGTCGTGAGTATCGACCCTATTATTACCCCCTCTATTCTGTTGGCCGCATCAATTATCGATGCCGTTCACAATCGAAAAAACATTTTAAATGTCAATACTGCGGCAGAGCTTTCGAACAGTTTTTTGAGTAAAGCATACCTTGGATCCAAAACTTTATTCATGGCCAATACAGCCATCGGGATTGGCCTCTCTATCGGCCTGGGCGTTGATGGGATTGTCACGCTCATTAAAGAAATTCAGTTTAATCGTAATAATAAGGACATAGAAAAAAAATTAAAACTGGCGAGACATCAAGCTGAAGATGCGTGTTTAAATTTACATCAGATGTATACTACCTTATCTCAACACTATCAAGCCGCACGTCAAGAGGCGCAACAGCAATATCCAGAAGACTATGAAAAATATAAAGAAATCATGGAGGAATGGGCGTCTGCTGAACGATATGTGAATCAACTGATAAAGAACGAGCAACGAAATCTGGCCATGCTGGGCGCCATGTCTCAGGAATTAAAAAGTAAACGCCGCATTGGGAGAGCTAATGACTTCGTGAATGCCGCATTAACGGCCACCGCCTTTTCAGGCCCACCAGGATTAATTGCAAGCGGCATCCTTAAAGCCATTAGTTGCGTTGGTATGAGCATTGCAGAAAGTAGTATTGCAAGCACGGCCAAATTAAACCATGGCGTCACACAAGATAATCACGTGTTATTGGTCACCGATTCAGACAGCGTTAATGCGGCCAAAGACTTACTCCCTCATACCGTCTCTCCAGTTTTAGCAATTGGTGGGCCTGAACTAAAACCAGCCATTTCAGCAACCCTCTTGAAACTCAAGATGAAAGTCAATTTTAGCAGCGATGCGATTTTTCGTAACGAAGCCGGTTTAATCAATCTCATGATTGCAAAAGCAAAAGACCGGACCTCTTGCTCTTTTTGCTTTCTAGAGCCGCTTCCAACTCTTCCTGACATCACCACAGCCTCGGAAGGTAAAAATTTTAGTAATGATGCAACGTTAAAAGAAAAAAACAAACAGGAATTAGAGCAACTATGCCAGGCTGAACACATGCTCAATGAACAAGCAAATTATATCAGCCTCCTCGCCTCGCGACTGTTAAAAGAATATCAACCCAATCACCCCGATGTCATCAATTTTAATGAATTAATAGAAGCCATAGAAACATCGCATCACGCCATTCAAGAGCGGCGGCAAGTCATTAAACAAAATATGGGGGAAGATTATCTAAAAAATGGAAAAAAAGGCATGGTGTTGATGAGTCAACTTCTAGCCAGTGAAGCTAATCTAGACAGTAAGTTATCCACTCTTCGCGATCAAAAGAAAATACTAGATCAAAGCCCTCATGCCATTCTATCTCGTCATACACTAGATAAAAACGTGCGTGACCAACAGATCATAGATACATATAGTCAAAACCCTGATGCAAGAAAAACATGGCTAACTGACATTCAGTTCAATCTGGATGCCATCAACAAAATATCAAAACGCTGCCAAGATCTAGGAAAAGGACGACACATCGCGAATTTAGTAGAGGCACTGAATGAGATAGAAAGTCAGATTATTTTATTAAGAAAAATCCAAAACAACCCCGCATCCAAGGCAATATCAGAGCAAGAAAAATTACAAGTGATGCAGTACCAAACTCAATTAGACCAGTTGTTTCAACGTAGTCTCGATCTGGATCGTAGACGAATTGCTTTCTTATCTCAATCCAAAACAACCGGTTTGACAACCCAAGAAACTTATCAAGAAATGAGGAAATTAGAAGATAATTTAAACCAATATTCTGACCATTTAACAACAGAAGAGGGGAATGGGACCGATCAATCTAAAACAACCTTCCAACTTATTGAGCAAGCCAAAGAAGGTCTCGCTGCACGATTAGAAGCCGCGCTTGAACAACCCACCCCCATTCGTTTAGACAAACTCGATATCACCGATCGCATGGTGATCCCTGATCGAACTTTTTTTGGCGCTACAAAACACAGTGACATGCTAAAAGATGTTAACGACAAGGTCATTGAATTAAAACAACGCGTCTCTGTGACCAAGGTGATTCAAATCATGCCTTGTAGAGCCATAGATGAAGATGTATTAGCTGCCTGTCAAGGCGATTATGCCCTCCTTGCTGCAGCCATAGAAGGCATTAAAACTGAAATGCAATGGGTTGAAAAATTTAAAACTGCATGCGATGCACAACAAATTCAGATTGCGAATTTTGACGATCTCACTCAATATTATTTGCATCAAACGAACATGCTAGAACAAATCTGTGAACATAAATCTGAGGCCCTGGGTAACAGCACCGAAGGATCCAAAAATTACATTACCGCTGCAATGACAAAGCTAGACCAACTTTCAAATTACTTACAAGAAACCTTCATACATCGCTCCGAAAAAGAACTAAACAAAAGTAAGCAAGTATTAGAGAAACTACAACCCACCACTGCTGTATTGCAAGTACCTGAGGTCCAATCAGAAAAAACAGCTGTTGATTTTAGAAAAGAGCTCGCTCAAGGGAGAGCGAATGAAGCTAAACGGAATCCTCAAGCTAAGGATCCCGCCTTAGATGATTCGTGTGATTTTGAGTTGTAAGGGCTCGAGTTTAGCCATTTTCAGCAAGGCCGCTTAAAAAACCGGGCACGCCCACGGACACGGTCTCGGGCTCGTATTAGATCGTAGTTTGTCCAAACTACAGTATTTTAAGTAAACCGCTTAACGCCTCACAACACGCTAAATATCTTATTCTCTCGCGCGCAGACGCAGGAAAATGCACCTGGCTCACGTTGATTTCACCCGATCGTTTCCCCCATGCAAAGCACACCGTTCCAACGGGTTTTGCTTCACTGCCTCCGTCTGGTCCTGCGATTCCGGTGATAGCCACAGCAATGTCTGCCTGGCTCATCTTCAACGCCCCTTCGACCATTGCAGAGGCCACAGAAAGACTGACCGCGCCATCGTGGTCTATTAATGAGAGTGACACGCCCAGTAAGGCGTTTTTTGCTTCATTACTATACGTGATCCATCCTCTGTCATACCAATGAGAGCTACCAGGTAAGTAAGTTAAATAGGATGCTAATAAGCCGCCCGTGCAAGATTCAGCGGTGGCTACGCGTAAGTGATGGTGACTTAAGTGATGAGTGACCTTTTGAATCAATTGATAAGGGACTCGCATTGAAGTGCTCTCCATAAAAGTGGGGGGCTGCAGTTACTACGATCTGCCCCCTCGCTCGCGCCGGAAGGGTAAACTTTTTTTTGATTTAATTCGCGGGCGAGGGGGCAGATTTTGCTAACTGATAAGCTCAGCACATCACCAAAATAAAAAACCCGCTTTAAAGCGGGTTTTTTATTAAACCGTAACCTACCTCTCATTACTGAGCTTTTGCAGGCTCAGCAGGAGCAGCTTCAGCAGGAGCAGGTGCAGCTTCAGCAGGTGCAGCTTCGGCAGGTGCAGCTTCAACAGGTGCAGCTTCGGCAGCAGCTGGTGCTGCAGCTTCTGGTTGTGCAGTCGCATCTGCCGCAGGTGCTGGTGCGCTCATTTCTGTGTCAGCAGACGTTTCTACTTTCTTCTCCATGTTTTCGCCACATGCAGTCAGACCTAACGCTGCTAATGCAGTCACAGCCAATATACTCAAACGCTTCATCATTTATTCTCCGTTGGTTGATGATACTATCACAATAGGATAGTCTAACAAAAATTTCAATGAAGGGAAGGGGTTAGACCCATTTTTCTTTTGCTCTTCGCTCAAGGAGACGTTTTTTATGGATAAGAAAACACCCTACCCACACATCCGTTTATTTAAATCTAATTTTCTTGAATATTTTTCCTATGTTCATCCCCTATCCCCGATGTTGTTATATTTTCCGTTGTGTTCAATCTATCTCATGATGGGGTATGGTCATTGGGCTTATAAACTCATGGGCATCGTACTGGGTCTCTTCGCCTGGACATTAATCGAATATCTATTTCATCGCTTCCTCTATCATTTTGTAGCTCACGCCCCCCGAGCCCAACGATTCAACTATATTATCCATGGCATCCATCATGATGATCCACGTGATGCTTGGCGTGGAGTCGCCCCTATGGTCATGAGTCTCGGAATCCTGGCCTTACTTGCCCCCCTCTTTATGATTCTGGTGCCTGCACAATTCTTTTGCGGATTTTTTGTTGGGTTTATTGTGGGCTATGTTTTTTATGAGTACTCGCATTATGTCATGCATCATCACCCCCACCAGCATGTGTATTTCAAAAAAATGAGAAAACATCATTTTTTACATCATTTCAAAGACACGAGAATGAATTTTGGTGTGACTACGACATTTTGGGATCAGGTGTTTAGAACAAAAATGACCACAGTTGTTAATGTCAAATAGGAGCAGCATGCACCGCAAAAGACTTGACTTGGTTGATCTATTTAGACACACTAATGTTTTTCTTAAACATTAAATTCTATATATGCTAAAATCACTAGAAACACCTAAAAAAACGTTTACATTATTCTTAATGGTGTTTGTATACGTTGTCGTTAAGTTCCGTCAACTATTGACACAAATGCTGGGAGAATTAGCTGTTGAAATACTGCGTAACATGTTGTTAACCAAAGAGAATCACGCGCCGATAATCGCATTAAATCTTCAGCAAAACGCAGGCTCTCTCAGAAAACAAAATATACGGCTTCATGTACAGAAAACGTTAGCAATGGTGAATTCGCAGGAAAATTTGCAAGAAGTAACGGCTCATCACGATTCACCTCTCCAACAAGATAGAAAAAGAAAGAATGTCAGTTTTGCAAATCCACTTACGCCAGATGATGGGAGTGTAATTGGAATGGTAATTTAGCTCTATTATTACTGGACTTTGGACAAATCAGATCTGGTTTTTTCGAGCCCGAGTCCGTGGGTGTGACCGAGCCCACGGACTCGGGCTCGTATTAGATGAATGGTTGTCCAAAGTCCACTTCTATGTAATCCCAGCATAATTTGCTACCATACCCCCATCTTTTCAACGACCGAACCCCACCATGACTGCCATTCACACCCCCCTCATGCAACAATACCTGCGTATTAAAGCCGATTATCCTGATATGTTACTTTTTTTTCGCATGGGGGATTTTTATGAACTCTTTTTTGACGATGCCAAACGTGCGGCAGCAAAACTAAATTTAACCCTCACGCACCGTGGCCAGTCTGCGGGGCAACCGATTCCTATGGCTGGCGTTCCTTATCATGCGGCGGATAATTACTTATCTCGATTATTAAAACAAGGTGAATCTGTCGCCATTTGTGAGCAAATAGGCGACCCTGCCGCCTCAAAGGGCATAATGGAGCGGCAGGTTGCGCGTATTTTAACACCGGGCACGCTCACGGATGATGTGTTCATGGAGCCTAAACAAGATGCTGTTTTACTCACTATTTATCAACATCAAGAGCGCTTTGGGCTGGCCTGGGTTTACTTAAGTGCTGCGCGGTTTCATGTCCTTGAGGTCAATGATCTCGATGCGCTGCATGCTGAATTGATTCGTCTACAACCGGCTGAAATCCTCGTGCAAGCGAATCAATCACTGCCGCTGCTTGCTGACTACCAAGCGGTCCATGAGCGCCCTGAGTGGGAGTTTGATCCCCACCACAGTGAAACTAGGCTTAAACAGCAATTTAAGGGGCTAGCTGATTTTACGCAGGCTCAGAAAAAAGTCTTATATCCGGCGGCAGGTGCCCTACTGGCCTATCTTGCGACCACGCAGCGACAAAGCTTACCCCATCTCACTCAGCTCACCCTTGAAAATCGTGACCATACCTTACAGCTTGATGCTGCAACACAGCGACATTTGGAATTATTTACCAATTATGCAGGGGAGCGTAAAAACACGCTTCTTTCTATTTTAGATACCACGGTGACCGCACTGGGTTCACGACTCCTTAAGCAATGGCTGGCGCACCCTTTACGCGATCATGCACTGCTAAACGATCGGCAACAAGCCATTACATCGCTACTCTCTACACAGCTATTTTCGACCCTCCATCCACAACTGAGCCAAACCGCAGATTTAGAGCGCATTGCCTCACGTATTGCATTATTATCAGCAAAGCCAAGATGCCTTGATCAACTCAGAAAAACACTGCAACATCTTCCTGTGATTCAGAACACCTTGCGCGATCACCTCAAACAAACCACGCAGCCCACACGACTACACACCCTGTGCGGCCACATTTCACCTGAAGAGGTGCTCTGCCAACATCTTGAAAAAGCGTTGGCCCTAGAGCCTCCTGCTAACTTACGCGACGGCAATGTGATTGCAGCGGGCTTTGATACAGAATTAGATACCCTGCGCGACTTACAAACCAATGCAGCAAACATCATTATTGAACTTGAGCAACAGGAAAAAGAAAAAACAAAATTAAGCTCCCTCAAAATTGGCTATAACCAAATTCAAGGGTATTATTTTGAGTTATCTAAAACCCAAGCCGTGAACGCACCGCCTTATTTTGAACGCAAACAAACCCTCAAACAAGCAGAGCGCTATACCACACCTGAACTCAAACAGTTTGAAACCAATATCTTATCGGCGCAATCTCGGGCAACCCTGCGTGAAAAACAATTGTATGAAGAACTCTTGGCTTTTTTACAACCCGCGTTAGCTATTTTTATTCAAATCGCACGCTCACTTGCTGAGCTCGATGTACTTGCCGCATTAGCCGAGCGCGCGCAATCCTTACAATGGTGCTGCCCAGTGTTTTCTAACACCCCAGGTATTCATATTGTCAAAGGTCGACATCCCGTCATTGAATATATTAAAAAATCAGACTTTGTCGCCAATGACTTTCACGTCACCACAGCGCATTCCCTCGGGCTCATCACGGGCCCTAATATGGGCGGTAAATCAACCTATATGCGCCAAAATGCATTGATTGTCCTATTAGCCCATATCGGCAGTTATGTCCCCGCAAGTAATGTCACCCTGGGTCCGATTGATCGCATTTTTACCCGCATCGGTGCCAGCGATGATTTAGCACAAGGCCGCTCTACGTTTATGGTCGAAATGATGGAAACAGCTGCTATTTTGCATCATGCCACCTCACAAAGTTTGGTGTTAATCGATGAAATAGGCCGCGGGACCAGTACCCATGATGGCATGGCGTTAGCAGAAGCAACCTGTATTTATCTGGCAACAACCCTTAAAGCCTTCACCTTATTTTCCACGCATTATTTTGAATTAACTCAACTCTCAACCCAATACACCATGATTCAAAACTTTCACATGGACGCCACCTTTGCAAACGACAAGCTGGTTTTTTTGTACCAAATTAAAGCGGGTCCGACGGCAAGAAGTTATGGGCTAGAAGTGGCAGCACTCGCCGGATTACCCGCGCCTGTTTTGGCTCTGGCTCGCGCCCGGTTGCAGAGTTTAGTGACTGCTGTTGAACCCCTTCCCACGTCAACGGATCCGATTAAAGAAACGCCGTTAGAAAGCATGCTCCGCAATATTGTGCCGGATCAACTCTCGGCTAGAGAGGCTTTGAATTTGGTTTATGAGCTTAAGAAAAAAATAGATGTAGTTAGGCAACGTCCCTAAAGTTTTTTACGCTCGAATACTCCCTCTCCCGCGCTAGAAGTTTGAACAGCATTATGCAGCTCTTCGCGGGGGAGGGTTGGGGAGGGGGTAAAGCCCAAGCCCTTTGTAACCCCCCCTCCCTAACCCTCCCCCGCGTTCAGCATATGAGCTTTACCAGGGTTTCTAGCGCAGGAGAGGGGACTGATCGGAGTATATGAAAACTTTTAGGATGTTGCCTAACGCGTAGGTTGGACCGAAGCCCAACCTACGCGTTATTTTTATTAAGCAGCTGGTGCTGCAGCGTCAGCTGAGTCAGCAGCAGCTGTAGTTGCTGCTTCTTTTTTAGCATGTTTTTTAGCATGTTTTTTAGCATGATGATGGTGCTTTTTAGCATGATGATGCTTATGTTTTGCAGTAACAGCAGGTGCTGCAGCGTCAGCAGCTACATCTTCAGCATATGCCAAACCCATTGATCCAACCAACATTGAAACCATAACGACAAGCGCTTTAACCGTGAATCTCATTTTCCTCTCCTTTATTATTATATATTAGCCATCCTAACAACGTTCGGACACCCATTGTTATAATCTAAATTCAGGTATTCTACAACCCCATTCATGAGATACAATCTTCCTATCTTGACCTAACCATGCATCCTCATGCCAACCACAATACTGACCATAGAAGAAAAAATCCGCCAACTTCGTCATCAACTCACAGATTACGACTACCATTACTATGTCTTAAATGATCCCTTAATCCCTGATGCGAGCTACGATCTGTTATTTCGTGAGTTACTTGCTTTAGAATCAGCTCATCCTAACCTTATTACACCTGATTCTCCCACACAACGACTCTCCCGTAGCATTGCAGCAGAATTTAAAACCCATGCACACAAAAGCCCGATGTTATCTCTAAATAATGTCTTTACTGAAGCTGAATTAGACGCCTTTCTCAATCGCATGGCGACCCCGCTCAACCTGTCTACAGATGAACTTTTCTTTACTTGTGAGCCTAAATTAGATGGCTTAGCTGTTAACTTGATTTATGAGCACGGTCAACTGACCTTTGCCGCAACTCGCGGAGATGGCCAAACAGGAGAAGACATCACCCAAAACTGTAAAACCATCTCTTCTATTCCATTGGCATTACGCGGAAATACACCCCCTGCCTTTATTGAAATTCGTGGAGAAGTGTATATGCCGCTTGCAGGGTTTGAAGCCTACAATGAGGCAGCAAGAAAAACAGGGGACAAACCGTTTGCAAATCCGAGAAATGCGGCAGCGGGTAGCTTAAGGCAATTGAACCCTGCCATTACCGCACTGCGCCCACTCGATTTTTATGCGTATGGTATAGGCCACCACCCCTCACTCACCTTACCCGATAGTCATTATGAACAAATGGCATGGCTAAAAACAGCAGGCATGCGTATCAATCCGCTAACAGAAAAAACAACGGGGATCCGTGGGTGTCTACACTATTATCAAGCCCTGCTCGCACAACGTGCAGCGCTGCCTTATGAAATTGATGGGGTTGTCTATAAACTCGATCACATCCCATATCAACAACAATTAGGCTTTATATCAAGAGCACCCCGTTTTGCTTGCGCGCATAAATTTCCAGCAGTTGAAGCCACCACCCAATTATTATCGGTTGATTTTCAAGTGGGGAGAACCGGGGCACTCACGCCAGTCGCACGGTTGCAACCTGTGAATGTAGCAGGGGTCACCATTAGTAATGCCACTTTACATAACTTAGATGAAATCGAACGTAAAGACATTCAAATTGGGGACTACGTCATCGTACGACGCGCAGGAGATGTGATTCCTGAAGTCCTTAAGCCGATTTTGGCGCAACGCCCTGCCCACACTGAGCGCATCCAACTCCCCACCCACTGCCCAGTTTGTAAAGCTCTCGTGATTCGAGAGCCCGGTATGGCCGTTGCAAGATGTAGCGCGGGTCTTGCTTGCCCTGCACAATTACAAGAACGCATTTGGCATTTTGCCTCACGAAAAGCCTTAAATATTGAAGGACTCGGCCCTAGTCTCATTGAGCAGCTGATTGAGCGCTCCCTCATTCACGACCTTGGCGATCTTTACTATCTTGATCTTTCAATCCTTGCGCAACTCCCTGGGATGGGAGAAAAATCAGCGCAAAATATCTTAAGTGCATTAGAAAACAGCAAACTCACCACCTTCGCGCGCTTTATTTATGCCCTGGGGATTCGAGAAATTGGTGAAGTCGGCGCACGAACCCTTGCGCATGAGTTTGAAAATTTAGAGCAACTTGCTACAGCCTCTTATGACACCTTAATCGCATTAAAAGAAATGGGCCCCGTTGCCGCGCAACATCTCATCACTTTTTTCTCCGAACCTCATCATCACGAGGTCATTAAAAAGCTACTTGCAGCGGGCATCCATTGGCCCGCCGCTCAAGCTACGCCACAACACACCACCCATCCCTTTTATGGTAAAACATGCGTGATCACAGGGACGCTGTCGACATACGATCGGGAAGAGGCTAAATCTCAGTTATTAAAAGTAGGGGCTAAAATCACCAGCCAAGTCTCTGCGAAAACTGATTTTTTGATTGCGGGGAATGACCCCGGCTCTAAATATGACAAGGCGATGGCACTGAATGTGACGGTTTTAGATGAGCAGGCGTTTATTGAGATGTTGGGGGAACTCCCCTGATCTACTCTGCCCGAAAAATCCCCCTGTAATATCGCAAAAACCGTAATGAAATGGACCCATTCCCCTTATATTCGGCTTCGTAATGAGCCATGATTAGTTTGCAAATTAATCAAAAGGAGATAGGTCCATGAACGAGATTACTATATTGGGTATAGATTTGGCAAAGAATACGTTTCAATT
>JAPLRL010000064.1 GCA_026399205.1 Gammaproteobacteria bacterium | reverse complement strand
GATCTCTGTCTTATATGTTCGTCAGAAAAACCTATTTGATCATGACCCATCATGTAACACAACTGTTTTTTTAGTTCATTTTTTATACTTAAATTAATCTCACTTTATTTGCTCAAAAATTGTGGGGATTACTTAGCCCCAAGTCATCCCGAGCGCAGCGAGGGATCTCCTGTCGGGTGGCACAATTTTCAAAGAATCGATTGATACAAGTCATTCCACGCTGGGTTTAATACATTAATCAAATCATGCTTCTTTTTTCGTGACCAGCCCGTGATTTGTTTTTCTCGTTCAATAGCTACAACGATACCGCTGCAGACCTCATAGTAAACCAGTCGATCCACATTATATTTTTTGGTAAATCCAGCAACCAGTTTATTTTTGTGCTCGTAGACACGACGTATCATCGTACCAGAAAAGATAGCCTCGATAGAATTGATAATACTCAATTCCTGCTTGCGCAGTGTACTAATGAAACCCCTGATGCGGGCAAAGTATTCAGCACCCATCGAAGTTCTAAATCCACCTGATATTTTCTGTTTACATTTGACCTGCCCATGCTTCTTTATCATGCTCAACCAATGCTTTAAGCTCCCTTAGGTGATGCTGATTGCACAAGGCATGTGTCACGTCTGGCATTTGGTAATAGGGGCGCCAATGGTCATGAACAGCGATACCTTTAACGCCATCAATCAGAGATTTACGCTTAGGTGATACATGGTAATAAGTGCAATTTGGCGTCGATAGTGTATGCATCCATTGTGTTTTGCCACCCACACGAAAACCTGTCTCATCTAGATTTTTCACAGGTGCTTCTTTAGCAGTAACTCCTCAGGTCGTGGATAAGTTTGTTTTATTAGCACTCACAACGAACAAACGTCATCCTGAACGCAGTGAAGGACCTCCTTAATTTGGCTAGATCTTTGTCAAATTGAGATCATCGCTACGCTCAGGATGACGTTGCTGGGTAGTTACTAAAAATTATTATCTCGCCTCACCGATTTGTTAATGAAGTAATTTATGTTAGGGTTGTATTTTACTCTAAGTGTCTCCTCTACCATGAATCAGCGGAATTTAGTTTTACTTTGCATCGAATTTATTTTAATTGGTTACCAATCTCTTGCGTTAAGCCAGCCAGCGCAGTTATTTAATCTACAAGAGTCCGGCACCCCAAGCACTGAAACAGTACAACTTTACTTATGCCTAAATGGCAATGGGCCTTTAACTTGCCAAGCTTATACCGCTAATTCAGAAACCTTAAGTGTAAACACCACAATCCCGAATCATACTTACCACGCTGCCGGTATCAAAATCAACACCCCCGGCTACATCTTAGCCCTCTCCGGCATCAATTGTGTCCCCAATCAATACGGTTATTGTATTTTTAAGGTGAGCGACCTAAGCCCTGCGCTATTTACCCTATTCACCTCGGGCTGGGATGCAGGAACCACGATTGACAATGATTTTTTACAGTCTGTTTCCTGCCCAAGTAATTCCTTCTGCATGGCCATAGATAGCTCAGGAAAGGCCATCCGTTACGATGGGACAAGCTGGGGCGCTCCGACAGCCATTGGGATGTCACAAACACTTAATGCCATATCGTGCTCAAGCAGCTCATTTTGTATGGCCGTTGGCTACAATGGAAAGGCTGCAATATACAATGGGACAAACTGGACTCAAAAAGATGTAGGCAATCGAACAGTAACACTCACGGCCGTTTCGTGTGTCGACAGCTCGTTTTGTATGGCCGTCGGAACCGGGCCACAGGGAGTTATATACAAGTATAATAACGGCGCTTGGGCCAGCCCAATCCGCCGCCCCAATGCTTTATATGGTGTCTCCTGCCCAACGACGACATTTTGTATGGCGGTTGGTGACTCAAGCGCCCTTGAATATAATAATGGCGCTTGGAGTAGTGGGATCATTATTGATAACAACCCACCATTAACTGGAGTTTCTTGCCCAAACAGCTCATTTTGTATGGCCGTTGATGACTCAGGATTTGTGGTAAATTATTCTAATGATACTTGGGGCCCTGTAAATCAAATCAATACAACCTCACTCAAATCAGTTTCATGCCCATCCAACACCTTTTGCATGGTTGTGGATGACACCGGACTTGCTTATAACTTTAATAGTCAAACCTGGAGTAGCGGAGTCGAAGTAGGCGACAGTATTTATCTAACTGCGGTTTCCTGCCCCAACAGCAGCTTTTGTATGGCCGTTGGAATGTCACTAATAAGTACTAATAATGCCTATAGTTATCGAAACTAGCGTCATGTCAACACTAACTGTAACTCCCCACGTCATCCTGAGCGTTAGCGAAGGATCTCCTGCTAATTAGCACATTGCTAGCTGAGGGAGATCCTTCGCTGGCGCTCAGGATGACGTGGCCCTGGGCAGTTACCACTAACTTGATGCCAGACTCCTGCGCAATATCTTCCCAACATTGGTTTTCGGCAGTTGCTCTCTGAACTCGATGAGTTTGGGGATTTTATAAGGTGTTAAATGTTTGCGGCAATAAGCAATGAGTTCTGCTTCGGTTAACAAAGGATCTCGGCGCACGACAAACGCCTTGACTCGTTCGTTTCCAGTGTCATCTAGCATCCCGGTGACGCCCACCTCTATGACACCAGGATGCATGTTAATGACTTGCTCTATTTCATTAGGATAAACATTAAAACCAGAGACGATAATGAGATCTTTTTTGCGATCAACTAAATAGAAAAACCCGTTTTTATCCATTATGGCTAAATCGCCGGTTTTTAAGAACCCATCATGGGTGAACACATGTTGGGTTTCTTGTGGTTGTTGCCAATATCCAAGCATGACTTGAGGGCCTTTGATACAGAGCTCACCGATTTCACCGATTGCAATCTCTTGTTCGTCGTCATTCCGTAATGAGATCAACGTAGACGGTAGCGGTAAGCCAATACTGCCGTTGAAGTGATCGAGATACATGGGGTTGATGGTCACAGCAGGGCTGGTTTCTGTCAGCCCATAGGCTTCAAGGAGGCGGCTATGGGTGAGTTGGTGCCATTTTTCTGCTACAGATTTTTGTAGCGCCATGCCACCTGATAAACTGAGTTTCACGTGGGTAAAATCAATTTTTGTAAATAAGGGGTGATTGACTAGCGCATTAAAAAGCGTATTCACACCGGTAAATGCAGTGAATTTTTTTGATTTGATGGTGTTGATGAGGCTTTTAATGTCACGGGGATTGGTAATCAAAATATTTTTAGCACCTGCTTTGAGAAACGTAAGGCAATTGGCCGTCAGTGCAAAAATATGGTAAAGCGGTAACGCCGTAATCACGATGTCTTGGGAGCAAATGCCCAATGGAGTGATCCAGGCATAGGCTTGTAAGACATTGGCAAGCATGTTGGCATGGGTGAGCATCGCACCTTTAGCAACCCCTGTGGTGCCTCCGGTATATTGTAAAAAAGCAATATCTTCATGAGACACTGTAGTGGGAGAGAACGTTTGCTTTTCACCGATGTCTAGGGCGTCTCTGAATGTAACTGTATTAGCTAAGGTGATTGAGCTGTATTGTCTTAAAATGTACTTCAAATAAACGTGCGTGCAGAGTCTTTTCACGAAGGGAAAACAATCGCCGACCTCAGTGACAATGATTTTTTTAAGTTTGAGGTGGGGTAAGGCTTGCTCGACCGTATGGGTAAGTTGATTGAGCACAATTAAAAATGAAGCGCCAGCATCTTTGAGCTGATAAGACAGTTCATCTGGCGTATACAGCGGATTGGTATTGACAATGACGCCACCTGCGCAAAGCGCACCCAATAGAGCAATGGGGTATTGCAAGAGATTCGGCAACATGATCGCAACCCGATCGCCTTTTTTTAATCCGGATTGTTGCAAGAAGCTAGCAAACGCGAGGCTTTTTTCTTTGAGGTCTTGATAAGACAGCGTGACACCATAGTTTTCAAAAGCAATGTGATTGGGGTGTTGTTGACAGGTGGTGAAGAACAGATCACACAAGGAGGTGTACTGCGCAGGATTGATTGTTGCTGGAACGCCTGTTTGGTAGTGCGCTAGCCAGGGTGTTTCCACTGCAGATTCCTTCTGTAATACATTGAATCATGGTAGTATAAATGAAAAAAATGGCCCTGGGTATGGAGAAAATGACAAATCAGCTTTTAAAAACAGCCTCGTTTAAATTAAAGGGTCGATTGTATACACTGACGGTGATGCATTTAATGAATGGCACCCTCGATATATTTACTCAACAATTGAAACAAACGATTGCGCAGGCACCCCGTTTGTTTCAATCTATTTCATTGGTGTTAGATTGCTCCGAATTAGATGAAGCATCTGTCGATTTACTAGGGATTGTTCAGTGTTTGCGCGACCACCAGCTGTTTCCGGTTGCGGTTCAAGGAACCGCAGATTGGGTGGTGGCCTTTGCGCAACGCCAAGGTTTGGCCGTGTTAACTGGGTCGGCATCCCATGATAAAGAATGGGTTGAAACCGAAGCGTTACCTGATACAACGATTGTACCCTCCGTTGCGTCTAACCGTACAAAATGTCATGCCATGCCTGTGCGCTCGGGTCAGCAGTTGGTGTCTAAAGACAGTGACTTATTGGTCTTGGGTTCGGTGAGTCCTGGGGCTGAATTATTATCTGAAGGTAATATTTATGTTTACGGTGCATTACGTGGACGTGCCTTGGCGGGAATGAGTGGTGATAAACACGCCCGTATTTTTTGTCAGTCGCTAAAGGCTGAATTGATTTCAATTGCAGGGGTTTATCGATTGAGCGAATCCATGGATGCGGTCGCCGGGCCTTGTCAAATTTATTTGCATGAAAACAGAATTGTAGTTGAGCCGATATGCCTGACCGTGGGTTAGCCGTCACATCGTCATCTCGCGAAACTACGTCATCCCGAGCGCAGCGAGGGACCTCCATGAGGCGGCGCAATGCCTCACAGGAGGAGATTCCTCGCTGCGCTCGGGATGACGCTCGGCCAATCCGCGCTTTATTCATCTCAGATCTCCATTTGCACCCCGAAAGCAAAGCAATCACCACACGCTTTTTCCAACTGTTAGATTGGGCGACCGAACAAACCGATACGCTCTATATCTTAGGTGATTTCTTTCATGCCTGGTCTGGAGATGATGCACTAGATGATTGGGCGAGATCCATTGCAGCACGGTTGGCACAGCTCCCTGAACAAGGAGTGACCTGCTATTTTATGCCAGGAAATCGAGATTTTTTATTGGGGGAGGGGTTTGCGTCAGTTGCAAAGTGGATCCCATTGCCTGATCCGGCGCGAGTGCAATTAGACGGTGAAACCATTTTGTTGAGCCATGGTGATCGATACTGCACAGCAGATCGCGCGCATCAATGGTTTAGGCGTTTAACACGCAATAAAGCGTTTCGAACGCTGTTTAGTTGGATTCCCTTGTCTTTAAGGCAGCAGTGGGTGCAGCAAGTCCGAGCGTATAGCTCAAGCAATAATCGTAAAAAATTAACTTATAAAATGGAAGTGGTAGAAAGTACTGTGATGAAGGCCTTAAATAAGGCAAAAGCCACTACACTGATTCACGGCCATACGCATGTGCCTCAAAAGGTGCACTATACGGTGAGTAAAAAGAAATACACCCGTTATGTGTTAAGTGATTGGGATGACAGCCCCACGGTTTTGTGCTATTATAAATCACATGGGTTTAAGTTAGTTCCATTTAATAAATTGTTACAGGGGATAGATCATGCCAGTTAAGCCGCCTATTGATCCAAAAGATGCAATCGCAGCGGGTGCTAAAGCTAAATCGCAGATGCAAGAGCTCAGAAGCGAGATAGTTACGCCTGAGCAAGAAATGGAAGTAGAAGCGCTTGTGAAAGATCAAAACAGAAAAGTTAAATGGTGGAATAAAGTCAGGGAAAATGTGAAAAATGATCAGGGTTATTCAGGTTACCAGGACTTCCTTGCTGTGATGATAGCCATGATAAAAAATTTAGAGGACTTGTCTCGAGCAATTAATGCGAGTATGAGAACGACTCCTTTTTTGGGCAAATTATATCCTGCATCGATGACGAGTCTTTTCACGGACACCATACCGGCGCTCATTGCTCTCCCGTTTAAATTAACGGGTGCTATCTTAGGCGGTTTTGCCAAGCTACCGGGTGTATCAAACTTTTTAGCATTGGTGGCTGATAAATTTCCAAATGATCTTCCTATCATTAAAGAACTGCAGTCTTTTGATAAGAAGTTTGAAAGCCCGTTGTTTGGGGAAATGAAGTTAAAAATAGATGAAAAAGGGGCCCTCAAAGCCGATTTTGCTATTCAAGGCCAGGATGTGAAAGATGAGACATTTCTAGAGAAATTTAGAACCATCTCATTTGCCTATCTGCAGTCTAAAGGCTACGATCTTGCTGATGGTAACGGAGACGACCCAGTCGTGGTGTATGCTGCCAATCACAAAGGCGTGGGTGGACCGAATCAACCGCAAGTGGGCGACGTTATTTTAGCGAAAGATTTTGAGGCTGATGTGACGAAAGATAATTATGCGGAGATGAGAGGCTATATGTCAGAGCTTGCAAATAAAGAAACCCTCGTAGATAGTGCAAAGCGTCGGTTTGGTTTTTAGTCAAAATAGTGCATAATTTATCATCTAGCAAGATCTACCCCCTCTCCCGCGCCGGAAAATAGAGCGGTGAACAGATGTGAATCGCGGGAGAGGGTTGGGGAGAGGGTTGAAATCATATATTACCCTCTCCCCAACCCTCTCCCGCTAATTAAATCAAGACAATGTCCACCCTTCCGGCGCGGGAGAGGGGGCAGATCTTCGGAATTAAAAGTCTTGGGGAAACACAAGGAGAAAGATAAATGCCAGACATGGACGGTGAAAAAGACGCACTCATCGGGTGGTTATCGACCTACCAATGGATGACGGTGGGGCGATTATTGTCAGATTATGGGTTTGATATCAACGATGCCGATGTGGTTGAGATATTAAGCCATAAAACCTCGTTTTATTATCAAATGCTCACGATTCCCATGATGAACGTGTTGAATGGCATTATTTTAGATCAAACCAAAGAATATCAGCTGTTTTTACAAAAACTATTTGTAGATTATTTAATGTCTGGCGAATCAGATAAATCGGCGGAAGAGCCAGGGTCAGTGACCCGAAAAGACTTAGATGAAGAGCGCAGCAAGACCATCGCGTATAGTAAAGAATTTGAACAAGTGATGGCAGCGCATGAAGATCTAATTGTGCATAGCCAAATCGATATTAGCCAATTTGCAGAGCTTATTATGACACGATTACAAGCCATTCATGACCTCGTAGCGCCTGAAATTAATACGCAGAAAAACTGGCATGCTGATGAGCTACAGACCTGCTTTGTCGATGCAGACGGCTTTAAAGTGCAACTCATGGGGCTGACGCGGCTTGAAAAACATTTAGCAGTGGTGTTGTCTGATAAAGCCCGTGAATTATTAATGCATGAATTTAATGAGATGGCGCCCCAGGAAAAAGCATTAGAACTGTTGATGAGCAAATATGTAGACGCCGTGCGTGAACAGCGCGTGCTCTTAAATGGCTATAGAACTAAATTTTACGAGTGGATTGGCACGGTACAAAATTTGTTATATCAAGCCGCCCCTTACCGAGTCGATGAAGCCCAAGATATGATTAATCGTGAACGCTTGTTTTTTGATTCAAAAATTGGCGCGATAGAGGATGGGGAGTAAGGGCTGTAGGGTCGTTGTAGGGTCGTTGTAGGGTGGTAATGGTATCAACGGTGCCCATCCTTCAAAAACGCTCGAATCAAAGACTTGGCTTCTGCAGTTTGCCGCTGCTCCGCAATCAAACGCGCAGTGAGTTCAAGTAACGTCGAGTTGATCGGATGTTGTGAGACTTGCTGTACCAATGATTTACAAGCTTTAACAGCTTGCTGGGGTAATTGGGTGAGGTTTAAAGCATAGCGGGCAGTAAAGGCGTCTAATTCATCGATAGCGACACAATGTTGAATGAGTTGGAGTGAGCGAGCTCGTTCAGCATTAAACGACTCAGCGGACATAAAAAGCCATTTGGCGGCCTTGACTCCGATGGCTTCGATGATAAAGGGGCTGATGGTTGCAGGAATCAGACCTAATTTTACTTCAGAAAAACAAAAAGTGGCGTTGTGCTCTGCAATGCCAATGTCGCAGGCGGCAATCAGCCCTAAGCCACCGCCATAGGTCGCACCTTGCACTTGGGCAATGGTCGGTTTTGGGCAGTGGTAAAGTTCGTGAAGTAAGGTTGCGAGTTGTTTGGCATCTTGTAAATTGTCTTCAAAGGAGGCTTGAGACATGCGTTGCATCCAGCTTAAATCGGCCCCACTGGAAAAGTGTTTGCCTTGGGCTTTTAATACAATCACTTGCGTGGCGTCGTCTTGAATGGCTTGACGTAGCGCAGTCGTTAGGGCTTCAATAAGTGTTTCATCAAAGGCATTGCGTTTGTCGGGGCGGTTGAGGATGAGGGAGGTGACGCCGGCCGTGTGGTGGGTGAGTAGGGGGGACATGGTTTGTAGGACTCCTTGTGTTCTTATGGATATGCTGTTCGCTGCACCGTAGGGTGGGCAAAGGAGCCTAGCGATGAGATTTCAGGTGACTGGATCATCCAGGGCGACGTGTCCACCGGTGGCTCGGAGCTACCGGTGGACACGTCGCCTGAAGGTCTGCACTAACCTGCAATTTCATTGCCAGGCTCCTTTGTCCACCCTACGGTGCTACGGTACCTCAGGTGGCATTATGCCCGTCCTACATCCGAAATACCCCAAACACGGTTGGATCAATCGGTGCTTGTAACGTTGCGTATAAACTCAACCCTAATACACGCCGCGTGTCTTCGGGGGCGATGATGCCATCGTCCCAGAGCCTGGCACTGGCATAATAAGGGTGACCCTGGGTTTCATATTGGGTGCGTAAACTTTGCTTGAGCGTTGTTTCTTCATCTAAGGACCAAGGCGTATTTGTCTTTCGATATTTTTCTTTGGTGACTTCTGATAAGACCGTGGCGGCTTGTTCCCCGCCCATGACCGAAATGCGGGCATTGGGCCACATCCATAAAAAACGCGGATCAAATGCTCGTCCACACATGGCATAATTGCCAGCACCGAAACTGCCGCCAATGATCACCGTAAATTTGGGCACATTAGCACACGCAACCGCTGTGACCATTTTAGCACCATGTTTAGCGATCCCACTGGCTTCATATTTTTTGCCTACCATAAAGCCTGTGATGTTTTGTAAAAAAATTAAGGGAATATTGCGTTGGGCACACAGCTCAATGAAGTGCGCGCCTTTTTGAGCGCTTTCTGAGAATAAAATACCATTATTGGCAACAATCCCGACGGTATAGCCATACAGTCTTGCAAAGCCACACACCAAGGTGGTGCCAAATCGGGCCTTAAATTCATCGAATTCAGAATTATCCACAATGCGCGCGATGATTTCTCTGACCTCAACGGGTTGTCGCGGATCAACCGGCATTAATCCCCGTAATTCGAGCGCTGGGTAGCGCGGCGGAGTGACGGGATGTCTTTCAACGGGCGGTGGCGGTGGGCGGTTGTAATGTTGAATGCACGAGCGTGCAATTTGAATGGCATGTGCTTCATCGTCAGCATAGTGATCGGCAACGCCCGATTCTTGACAATGAACATCTGCCCCACCAAGTTCTTCAGCACTGATGATTTCACCGGTGGCTGCTTTGACCAGCGGCGGGCCGCCTAAAAAAATAGTGGCTTGATTCTTAACCATGATGGATTCATCTGCCATGGCAGGGACATATGCGCCACCTGCGGTGCATGACCCCATCACAATGGCTAATTGAGGAATCTGTTTAGCAGAGAGTCGGGCTTGGTTATAAAAAATGCGCCCAAAATGCTCTTTATCAGGGAAGACTTCATCTTGTTTCGGTAGGTATGCGCCGCCGGAGTCGACCAGATAAACGCAAGGAAGGTGGTTTTCAAGGGCAATGGTTTGTGCGCGTAAATGTTTTTTGACCGTGAGGGGATAGTACGTCCCCCCTTTAACTGTCGGATCGTTGGCAATAATCAAACAGTTGACCGCAGAAATTTTACCAATGCCCGTGATAAGTCCGGCGGCTGGCACCTCATCTGCATAGACTTCATAGGCCGCAAATGCGGAGAGCTCTAAAAAGGGCGCGCCAGGGTCAAGCAATTGAGAAATCCGTTGTCTTGGCAGCCATTTGCCTTGGTTCACATGACGATCTCGCGCTTTTTGATCTCCGCCTAAGGCGATGGTGCCTAACAGCTCATAGAGGGTATCGACCAATTGGCTCATGGCTGCATGATTGAGCTTAAAGGCTTGACTGTGCGTTTGAACCAGACTTTGAATAATGGGCATGGTGGGCTCAGTGCAAGAGGAGCGTGAGCATTAAAGTCAACCAAATACACCAGGTGATTTCAATGAAATGGGGCAAGGCTTGACCCTTGACGAGTTGATACCCTAATTTAGGAATACCCGCGATGCAAATAGGAATCAGGGTGAGTAAAATAACCTGATGAACCAAACGCCCTAAGCCGACTTGATTGAACACAGGCGAAATCAGCTGGCTAAGATAATGATACACATTCAGGAGATAACCAAGCCCCAGTTGAATAACATGGCTGAAAATGAGCACTAAAATACTCACCGCTAAATAAATAAAAAACTGTTTTAACATGATGGTTTAACTCCTTTCTAGTGCAATGGCTGTTGCTTCACCTCCGCCAATACACACGGCGGCAACTCCTTTTTTTAAATCTTGTTGAATCATGGTATGCAGTAACGTGACGATGATGCGTGCGCCGGAAGCGCCAATTGGATGACCTAAAGCGCAAGCCCCACCACCAATATTGACGATATCGTGGGAGAGCTTTAAAAGATGCATGCTTGCCATGACGACGACGGCAAACGCTTCGTTGATTTCAAAAACATCCACCTCATTGAGTTCCCAATTCGCTTTTTTTAATAAAGCCTGAATGGCGCCAACGGGTGCGGTGGTAAACCATTGTGGGGCCTGTGCGTGACTGGCATGTGCAACTATCGTGGCTAAAATGGGGAGGTGATGCTTATCGGCATATTGCCTGGTCGTTAACATTAAGCTTGCGGCACCATCAGAAATCGCACTGGAGCTCGCAGGCGTAACGGTGCCCTCTGGTGAAAAGCTGGGTTTTAGGGACGCGATTTTGTCTAATTTGGCAGAGGCTGGGTGTTCATCTAGGCTGATCAGGGTGCTCGTGTTTTTAGGCCCAGGAACAGAAATGGGTGCGATTTCTTGTACCCAACGTCCTTCTTGTTGAGATTGAAGGGCGCGCGTCATGGAGCAACGCGCAAACTCATCTTGGGCTTCGCGACTAAAGTGAAAGTGAGCTGCGGTATCATCGGCAAAACACCCCATTAATTTACCAGGTTCATAGGCGTCTTCTAGGCCATCTAAAAATAGATGATCTTGTAACTGGCCATGACCTAGTCGATAGCCTTGACGTGCCTTTTTAAGCAAATAAGGGGATTGGCTCATGCTTTCCATGCCGCCCGCTAGAAGCAGTGACGCACTCCCTAATTTAAGTTCATCATAGGCGACCATAACCGCTTTCATACCTGATCCACACATTTTGTTTAATGTAGTCGCCCCAACGGAGTCAGGAATGCCTGCAAAAATAGCAGATTGGCGAGCTGGCGCTTGACCAATGCCTGCTTGTAGCACGCAGCCCATGATGACTTCATCGAGGTGTTTAGGGTCAACCGGCAAGTCAGCTAATGTCGCTTGATGGACCTGTGCTGCAAGCTGTGGCGCTGATAAGGGTGCTAATACGCCCATGAGCCCGCCAATGGGGGAGCGTTTTGCTGCAACAATCACACAATCATGAGGCGAAGTCATTGAATAATTCCCTCCCTATTAACATACGTCTGATTTCAGAAGTGCCCGCGCCAATTTCATATAATTTTGCATCGCGTAATAAGCGTCCGGCCGGAAATTCGTTAATATAGCCATTGCCACCTAAAATTTGAATGGTTTGTAATGCCATTTGTGTGGCGCGCTCAGACGTATAAAGAATCACAGCCGCAGTGTCTTTACGGGTGACGCGACCGGCATCACAGGCTCTAGCAATCGCGTAAAGGTAAGCGCGACTTGCGCTGAGCTCGGCATATAAATCGGCTAATTTTCCTTGGATAAATTGAAATTGTCCTATGGGTTGTTCAAACTGTTTTCTGGTGTGGACATAAGGTAAGACTAAATCTAGGCAAGCTTGCAAAATCCCCACAGGACCTGCAGCTAGAATCGTGCGCTCATAATCTAAGCCGCTCATTAAAATATGCACGCCTTGATTGACCTGACCTAAGATGTTTTCTTTAGGGACGCGGCAGTCGTTAAACACTAACTCACAGGTATTGGAGCCTCGCATGCCTAATTTATCTAATTTTTGTGCGGTATGAAACCCTGGGAAGTCGCGTTCAATGAGGAAGGCTGTGATGCCTTTGGCCTGCGCTTGTTTGTCGGTTTTAGCATAGACCACAAGCGTGTGGGCATCGGGGCCGTTGGTGATCCACATTTTTGTACCATTCAGGACAAAATGATCGGAGGCTTCTTTGGCATCTAAGCGCATGCTAACTACATCAGAGCCAGAGCCCGCCTCACTCATGGCGAGTGCGCCAATGTGCTCGCCGGTGACTAACTTAGGTAGATATTTCGCCTTTTGTTGTTCGGTGCCATGCAGATGAATTTGATTAACGCATAAATTAGAGTGGGCACCATAGCTTAAACCAACAGAGGCAGAAGCCCGTGAGATTTCTTCCATGGCAATGGCGTGGGCAAGGTAACCTAGGTTGACGCCCCCATAAGATTCATCAACGGTCATACCTAAAAGACCCAATGCACCTAGTTTAGGCCATAATTCATTCGGAAACGCATTGTTTTTATCAATATCTGCCGCCAACGGGGCGATTTCTTTTTCTGCAAAATGGCGAACGGTTTCTCTTAACGTATCATAAGGTTCACCTAGCGTCATTAGATGGGAAAACATAGTGTTTATCACGGAAATAAAAGAAGATAATATATCGTAGTTATGAAAAAATGACTACTATTAGAGTGCGAAGTAACGGAGCGTAATATGATAACCATAGAATCATTATTCGGTGTCACAGAACAGATATTGTCTGAGCCGATATTAGCCTATCAATGTGAGGGCAGTGTCTTTGCTAAGCACACCGATCACATCACAGCAATCACCGAGACGATACGCAAACCCTTACCTTTTACAGATTTCCAGTTTTCATATGCATTGAGTAGCGCGCCTTTTTTTAAAGAAAACCAAGACAGTGAGACGATTTTAATTCAATTACGAGAGTTGGTACGCGTAGCCAAAGAGGTACGGCTGGCCCCCTATACACTGGCTCAAACCCATGTAATGGAGCAAGTCGGGCCCGTCATGTTAGCGTTACAACAAGACAACATTGGTGTTGAAATTACGCCACTTCAAGCGGCAACGTTTGGGCAGGCGGTGCGGATCAAATTATGGGCCCAAGCCTGTCGGTTGAGCTGATGTATCGACTCTTACGCCAAGCCCTTTTTTTACTGCCACCAGAGTGGGCACATGCACTGGTTTTACATACACTCAATAGGATGCCCGCGTGTTGCTTTGCAAGGCCACCAGCTGCACCTGTTCAGGCGATGGGATTAACGTTTCCCAATCGAGTAGGACTAGCCGCAGGATTAGATAAAGACGGGGCATTCATTCAAGGCTTAAGTAAACTCCCTTTTGGGTTTATCGAGGTCGGCACCGTGACGCCGTTGCCTCAAGCGGGCAACGCTAAGCCCCGTTTATTTCGTTTACCGCAAGAACACGCTTTAATCAATCGCCTAGGGTTTAATAACCAAGGGGTTGACCGATTGGTTGAGCGCTTGAGTTTGCGGCGCTATCCAGGGATTTTAGGGATTAACATTGGTAAAAATAAAGATACTCCCCTGAATCAAGCCGTGCAGGATTATTTGATTTGCTATGAAAAAGTGTATCCTTTTGCAGACTATGTAACGTTGAATATTTCTTCGCCCAACACGCAAGATCTGCGTTTATTACAACAAGGCACTTATTTTTCTGATTTACTCCAAGCCATGCAAGAAGCTCAACACCGCTTAGCAGATATCCATCAGCGTTGGGTTCCCCTGGTTGTAAAATGCTCACCTGATGAAACGCTGGAGACTTTAAAAACACTGGCTCAGCAAGTGTTACAGTATGGCATCTCGGGGATGATCGCAACCAACACAACAGTTTCGCGACCCTGTTTAAAAAGCAAGGGTGTCATGAATGAAAGCGGAGGGCTCAGTGGTCGTCCGCTGTTTGAGCGCTCTACACAGACACTACGCTTGCTTAAAGCTGAAGTGGGGCATGATGTGACGTTGATTGCCGCAGGCGGCATTGAGAATGAAAAAACGGCGATGGAAAAACTGGCCGCAGGCGCAGATTTGTTGCAACTGTATACGGGCCTGATTTATGAAGGCCCGGGTTTGGTGCACAGATTGGTTGGTTTATCAGTTCCGGTGATGCGGTGAAACCGTAGAGTGGACATAGAAGCCTCACTACGATTTTGTCGATTAGCAGCAGGCTGTCAGGCGACGTGTCCACCGGTCACTCGGAGCGTTAGATTGAGAACAGCTGTGCAAATAGAAGAGGCTGACTTAGTGATCAGCCGAGCTTTAGTGTATAATTACATCTAGGATAAATATAGTGGGGCAGTGACTTATGGCAGCAGTATCAATTGTTGAATACATCCATGATTTAAAAAAAGCTGGTTTTACAGATCAACAATCTGAGGTCCAAGCACGTAAACTTGAACAAGTTATTGTTGAGGTTAAATCTGAACTTAAGAACAATATTAAACAAGAATTGCATTTAGATGATCTGGTTAGAAATAAAGATCTAGACTTGGCGATAGAAAAGGTTAGAAAAGATTTAGAGCTAGGAATAGAAAAACTCAGATATGAAACGCTCAAATTTACCATATGGACAGGCGTCGCTGTGGTGATGTCAACTGCGGGGATGTTGGCAAAAGGATTTCACTGGTTTTAAGTGATCTCCTGCGAGGGCCGCAGCATAAAGATTAGGGAGCCTATTGAATTCAATTGAATAAGCCATTAAGCTTTGCACTCCTTCATATTGATCAGAAGATTTTCATTTTTATGCAAAAACAGGCCATCATCATTGGGATCTCTGGTCCATCTGCTTCCGGTAAAAGCTTGCTTGCGAATACCATTGTCAACGAATTGGGTTCGAATCAAGTGGCGGTGATTTCAGAAGATTCATATTATAAAAACAGTAGCCACTTGCCAATGAGTGAGCGAGAAAAAATTAATTATGATCATCCAGATGCATTTGATCATGCCCTCCTTTGCCAACATTTAAAAATATTACAATCTGGTAAAGGCATTGATATTCCTATTTATTCTCATTCTCAACACATTCGTTTGGCGGAAACCCGTCATATTGGCGAGCGTGCGATTATTGTGTTGGAAGGGATTTTATTATTTGCAGACCAAGAACTCAGAGATCTGATGGATATTCGTATTTTTATGTCTACACCACTGGATGTGTGTTTATTGCGTCGCTTAAAGCGTGATGTGGTCGATCGCCATCGCTCATTTGAATCAGTGGTGTATCAATATGAAACCACGGTTCGGCCTATGTATTTACAATTTATTGAGCCTTCTAGCCGTTATGCTGATTTGATTGTGCCGCGCGGGGGAGAAAATCGCATTGCCATTGATATGATTAAAGCGAAAATGCGCGAGTTACTTGCTAGCCACCAAAAAGGAGAGTGAACATGGGGTTTTTGACGGGTAAAAAAGCATTAATTGTAGGGTTAGCTAGTCAGCGCTCGATTGCTTATGGGATTGCAGAAGCCATGCATGAACAAGGGGCTGAGTTGGCGTTTACGTATCAAAATGAGCGTTTACAATTGCGTGTGGAAGAAATGGCCGCGCATTTTGGTTCGAAGTGGACGTTTCCTTGTGAGGTGAGTCGTGATGAAGATATTCAAAACGTGTTTTCTTTATTGGGTGAAGAATGGGATAGTTTAGATATCTTGGTTCACTCGGTCGCTTACGCGCCTGCTGATCAAATAGGCGGGGATTTCATGACGAATGCGAATCGCAAAGGGTTTGAGATTGCCCATGATATCAGTGTGTATAGTCTGGTGGCTCTCGCGCAAGCAGCACAACCGCTGATGAAAGATACCCAAGGGTCAATTTTAACACTCAGTTATTTTGGCGCAGAAAAAGCGGTCCCCAATTACAATGTCATGGGCATTGCCAAAGCCAGTTTAGAAGCGACGGTCCGTTATATGGCTGCAAGTCTTGGACCCAAAGGACAACGTGTGAATGCGATTTCGGCAGGGCCTATTAAAACGCTCGCAGCAGCCGGTATTAAAGACTTTAGAAAAATTCAATCAGCCTACGCTGATGTTGCTCCATTGCGGCGGAATATTACGGCAAAAGAAGTGGGTAATACGGCGGCCTTTTTATGTTCTGATTTAGCATCAGGCATCACGGGTGAAGTGGTGCATGTTGATGCGGGGTATCATGCGGTTTCCGGTCGGTTGATTGACGAGTAAGTGAGGTAACGCTTAATGCTCGGATACCCCCTCTCCCGCGCTATGAATTTAAACAGTATATAGATGTCTGTCGCGGGGGAGGGCTGGGGAGGGGGTAAAACCAGGTTGTTGCCTTCCCCCTCCCTAACCCTCCCCCGCGCTCGACATATGAGCCCTATAAGGGTTTCTCGCGCGGGAGAGGGGACTGATCGGAGTGAGGCGTGAAAAACGTTACTTAGGCGCGTTTCAATAACACATACACAGCCCCAGTGCCGCCATCTTTGGGTTTTGCACTCACAAAAGCCAAGACGTGTGGAAGTTGGGGCAGCCAGTGGTTCACTAGATTTTTCAAGAGAGGGATTTTCCCGTGCTGGCCTTTTCCATGCACAATTAAGAGTAAACGATGCTTTAATCTGGTGTGGTTTTCGATGAATTGGACGAGCGAATTTTTAGCTTGTTCGGCGAATAGACCATGTAAATCAAGGGTGCCCTCAATGGGGAGTAAGCCTTGTTTGAGGCGCTGGAGATGGTTTTTTTCTAGTGGGGTTTGGTTGTAAAATAGGATGGCTTCGCCGGTTAGGTTGGTTTGCGTTGTATCGGATAGGTAAATGGACGCTGTCTTCAGGGGGCTTTGAGTCACGCGGGAGTAGGTTGGGCCTTGGCCCAACATGCGATTTTTTGTTGGGCCAAGGCCCAACCTACGATTGGGGGTTATGGGTTTGACCTCGCCAACGCTTTGTCGAAATAACGCTTTATCTTCATCGGAGAGCGGGGGGGTTGGCATGATTGGGTATAATGAAATGAGAGTGAGATAGGTGATATGAAACCATATAATCAAGATTGGCACAAACAAGAATCCATCATACTCGATGCATTAAAGACGCCACTGGACTTTATTCGCTTTGGGATCACCTCAGCCGCGCAAGCCGGCTTGTGGTATGGTCATGGGACGGATAATGCTTGGGATGAGATGGTCGCGCTCATTTTGGGCAGTTTAAATTTAACCCATGACGTGAATGCCATGGTGTTACAGGCGCGCTTAACCAGGTCAGAAAAACAGCATATATTTTCTCAATTAAAAAAACGTATTATTGAAAAAGTGCCTGTTGCTTATTTAACGCATCAGGCTTATTTTTGTGGAGAAGCCTATTATGTGGATGAGCGGGTGTTGATTCCACGCTCGCCGATTGCCGAACTCATCGAGCAGCGCTTTGAGCCATGGGTCGAAGCAGACAGCGTGCAGCGTGTGTTAGACTTATGTACCGGCAGTGGTTGTATTGCGATTGCCTGTGCATACGCTTTTCCGGAGGCTTTGGTTGATGCGGTAGATCTCTCCGAAGATGCGCTAGATGTCGCCCGCATGAATGTAACCCAACACCAGATGAATGATGCCGTGCAAGTGCTACAATCAGATGTATGGCAACACGTACCGCAGGTACAATACGATGTGATTGTGTCGAATCCGCCTTACGTGGGGCATCAAGAATGTGAAACATTGCCAGCAGAATACCATCATGAACCCAGGATGGCGTTGGAGGCAGAAGACAATGGGCTTAAGATTGTCAGGCAAATTTTAGAGCGGGCAAGTGAATATTTGTCGCCACAGGGGATATTGGTGGTTGAAGTCGGAAACAGTGAGCCTGCGTTGGTAGAGGCGTACCCGCATTTACCCTTTACTTGGCTAGATTTTGAGCGTGGTGGACAAGGGATATTTTTGTTAACAGCGGCACAGTTAAGGGGACTCGAATGAGCAAGAACAAATTCAATGTTGCAATTGTAGGGGCAACAGGGGCTGTGGGTGAGGCCATGTTGAGTGTGTTGCAAGAAAGAGACTTTCCTGTCGGGGAGTTATCCCTTTTAGCAAGTTCGCGTTCGGTGGGAAAAACACTGCAATTTGCACGGCGTGACCTCGACGTGATGGACTTGGCTGAATTTGATTTTGAGGGGGTGGATATCGCCTTATTTTCAGCAGGCGGGGAGATCTCAAAATTGCATGCACCTAGAGCGGTCGCAGCAGGTGCTGTGGTCATTGATAACACCTCTTGTTTTCGCTATGAAAAAGACATCCCTTTGGTGGTGCCGGAAGTCAACGCACAACGCATTGCAGACTATGTGAATCGAGGGATTATTGCCAACCCGAACTGTTCAACGATTCAAATGTTGGTTGCCTTAAAACCTATTTATGACGCGGTGGGTATTCGTCGGATTAATGTATCGACCTATCAAGCCGTTTCAGGTACAGGCAAGCGCGCAGTCAGTGAATTGATTCATCAGGTAAGTGAGTTACTCAATGGGCGTAGCGCAAAATCAGAAGTCTATCCACATCCCATTGCTTTTAACGTGCTACCCCATATTGATGTGTTTTTAGAAAATGGCTATACGAAAGAAGAAATGAAAATGGTGTGGGAAACCCAAAAAATGTTAGAAGATGACGAGATCATGGTGAATCCGACCACGGTGAGGGTGCCTGTGTTATATGGCCATTCAGAGTCGATTCACATTGAAACTCGCAAGCCTATTACGCCGAAACAAGCCCGCGATTTATTAAAAAAAGCGCCTGGTGTGGTGGTAGTCGATAATCCTGCTAAGCAGCAATATCCCACGCCAATGACCCATGCGGTAGGGAAAGACGAGGTGTTTGTGGGGCGCATTCGTCAGGATTTGGTTGATCCTTTAGGGCTCAATTTATGGGTGGTTGCGGATAATATCCGTAAAGGGGCGGCGACCAATGCGGTACAGATCGCAGAGATTTTGTGTCGGGATTATTTGTAGGTAACGTCCCCAACCTTTTTACGCTCGAATACCACCGCCCTCACCCTAAGGTATGCACACCTCTTTAGTTTCACACCGATCAATCCCCTCTCCCGCGGGAGAAACCCTTTTAAGACCCATATGGTGAGCGCGGGGGAGGCTTAGGGAGGGGGGTTACAAGGTTTTACCCCCTCCCCAACCCTCCCCCGCGTCAAAGATCGAATCTCAATAAAGGTTCATAGCGCGGGAGAGGGGGCGGATCCGCGTATAGAAAACTCATTAGCGTTGGGTATACTTGATATTATAAGTCATGTTAGAATTTCGCCCATTACATTATGAGCAAATAACGATCACCATGCCAGCTCACTTTTACTACCCATCTAAATTTTTTTATGAAGAAAAATGCCAAAATAATCTAATGGTCACGCCAGCACCCGCTCGAGGAGCGGATGTTTTTCAGTATATGTACTTAGACGATTGGCGTTATATATTTGGTTATTATCGTCAAGTTGGCAATGAAAAGCGCTTGATTGCTTCTTATGGGATGAGACTTGATGATTGCGACTGGTTTGTACAAGAAACACACAATGACAAAGGGGAACTTCACACTAAACTCACCAGCCTTTCGCCTGTCTTAACGGGCACTTGTGATCTTTTCTTTAAAGAAAGAATAGATGATGAAACGGTGAGGATTATTGAAATATATGATGCTAAATCTGGAAAAACTCAAGATGTCGTTAGTTGGCATCTGGGCCTTTGTACGATAACCGAACAATATAATCGTGATTTTAAGACTGAAGGGGAACTTCATCCGGGCTATGATCAGTTTATTTCAAAATGTATGCCTGATGGGCAGGCTGATACGTTCAAGCTTTATTCGTACCGATCCACTGGAAACCTCACTGGTTTTGGTTCAGTTCTAGACGTTAATGCAAAAGGGATTATCTGTCAGCGTGGGACGCTTAATAAGGCCCTTGATCTCAATGGTCCGGTGGTTCAACAATATTATTACCGAAGTCATGCACCTATCCCTCCTCACTTTGTAGAGAATCAAGATTATGAACAGCTCGCGGTTGTGGTGAGGTCACAGCCATTGTCTTTGTTTTACAACATCTTAAAAATAAGCGGAACGTGTAAGGATGGCAAGCTTTATGGTCCTGCTCAATTGCGAGATCCATTTCGAACGTTAAGTGTGAATTATGAGTCAGGCGCTATACTACCTGGCGCTCAACCTGTAGAATATCGCGATGGACGAATAGGATTTAACTATCTGTACCGGGAGGAGCATTTTACGTTTACCCGTACGCCAGAGGGTTGTTTTGTTTTTGATTTTCAAGGACGTAAACAACTAGCAACTGAATTTTTAGAGCGACTTTTTCGCGTCGCCAGACATTATTTTTCACATATTACGAATTACCTTTCCTATCAGGAGCTGCAAAATCTCTCTGTGAGTGTCTGGACTCATCAGTTTCCCTTGCCAGAAATGATGTTTGGAGAGAACTTTGGGCAACCCATCAAAACATATTCACCTATGCTGCCTGGTCTTCAATGGATGTCACATGCAGCACTTTCAGATATGGCGCTTAAACTTGCCGAACAGATGACGGCCAAAGAGATAAAAAATGACTTATCGAGAGTTCTGTTGTTTTTAGGAAAAGTTTTTCAATCTCTGACTCATAAGAAGGCATTAAACCTCGATGAGTTGAACCAAAGTAAGCCCGCTTGTTGTGTTGACTTTCCTTTGCTAATGTCTGCAAAGCGAAAAGGGCCGTTGACGACGCCTGAGGAATTAAAACAAATTTTAAATACCCTTACAGTACAGTATTGGCCATGGGTTCTTGAGCGATTAATGGCAATTAAAGACACGTATCAAGCCATTTTTAATGCCGATGTTGCGGCTAAAGAACATGAGGCTGCGATTCTTACGTTTACAACCCTTAGCGAATTTTTTACAGCCATTGAACAATCCATAGAACAACGAAATCAAACTTGGTTGGATGAGCGGCCTTCTCAAGCCCAAGTTGAGGTGGACTATAAAGAGAGAGAGGCTCAGCACGTGGCGACAATGCATCAGTTCTTTGTAGACAGCCAAGAAGCGCTTAAGCAGCAGCAACTGCGCATAGAAGCAAGTTGGCTTGGCAGGGGGCGTGACCTTGTTAATGCAGAAAGGAAAGACAGAAAAGAGCTTGTCGAGCGGTCTTCGACAACAATGATTGATCTGCATACCTTGTTTCAGAGTGAAGCCGCTGCGATAAAAAAATCAATGGTAATCGCATTAGAAGCAATAAAAAAAGCACGAGAAGTGATTGTATCTGAAGAGATTGATCAAAGAAGAAGTGTATTAAAAGCCAATTCAACCTTTGTTACAGAAACCGAAGCATACAAAAATAGTTTATTGTCAGCTGTCTATACTGAGCGTTTAGTTAGGGACAACCTCAAGAAAGTTCAACGAGATGAATCAGATAAGCGATCGGGACTATCTGCTCTATTTGACGCGGATCACAAAGAGATGGTTTCTCAGGCTAAACAGAGACAAAAACAGATCGAACAGTCTGCTGCAGAGTCGATGAAAAAGACCATAAAAGACTTTACAGTACCTTTAGAGCATGCAGCAAGAACTGCACGAGACGCTTGTGCAGAGCAAGAAATCATTGAGCGCGCCCAATGCGCTGCAACGATACAGGCTGAGCGAGAGAACTTAGACCGTCGAATTGCGCAGTGGCACGCAGCACGGCAAGTGGCTCGGCAAGAAGTCACAAGTGAAGAGTTGAAAACACGATTTACTCACAGTTTTGCTCGTGAGCAGGAGTATGCGGGGATACGTCAACAGCATTTCAATGAAAGAGAGATTGTCCATCAAGCCGATCTTCGTTATCAATCATTTTTTCAATCACAAAAAGCCGTGCGAATCTTTAATATGCACGCCCTGGTGCCCATGCTACCCGATGGACTAAAGGCCACGCTGAATAGTTGGATAGCCCATAATCCGCTATTTTCTTCATTGGTTTTGGAGATATATCGAACAAAACTGCTTATTGAGTTAGAAAAAACCGCATTCTGTCAAGTGAGTTGGAGGAAGATATTTCTGTTAACGCATGAGCCTTATGCGCACGCTTCATGCTACGAAACAAGATTAGAGCAAGAGTGGGGCAAGTGGTTTGAGGCATCATTTCAATCCTATTCTGTATTTTGTACTAACTATATTACACCCGCCGTCACAGAGCACTTACCTGCTATCCAGGCTGCCCTGACGCCTTTTCAGCATACAGATGATCGTGGTCACAGGATGGCAATAAGGTAAGACTATGTGGGGGCACACTGCCATTAAATTAAGGACGGTAGCCTTGATGCAGCGCGAGGGAGGTTACCTAACTTCCCTCAACAAACCCCCGAAAATCACGATAATTTTTTATCATTACTTTTCGTTTAAACTCAACACGATCAAACAACGCCAACTGCTTTTCAGACAGCTCAGCATGGTATTTGACTTCAATTAAGGTATCGTTGAAGACAAAATCGATTTCATGGGTATCGATATAAAGGTAGCTGGGTTTGTATGGCTTTATTTTCATAAAAACAATATTTTCAAAAATAGCGCCTTTATCTCTAAAGCCTGTCACGACATTGCGTATGCCAATATCGGTTGCATAGACTTTTTTAGTAGATAAGAGCGTTTCATTGGTTTTTCCATAGCGGGGGACCAAATGAATTAAATAGGTGTCTTCAAATAAAGATATATAGCGCTTTGCGGTATCGGGAGAGATGTTTAAAATATTGGCGACTTTATTCAGGCTGATTTGCTTGCCAGCTCGTTCCATGAGCAATATAAAAAAATCTTTAATGACCTCGGGCTGGCGAATTTTATGTTTAGCAACGATATCTTTCATAATAATATCGTCAATTAAACCCATCAGGTATTCACGATCGCCATGCAGGACATACTCAGGGATTCCCCCTGTTTTCATATAATCTAAAAAATAGGACTCTAATAACCCAAAATCTGCCGGGCTGACCTGGATATTTTTAAATAATAAATACTCTTCAAAGTCTAGCGGATCAATTTCAATGATGCGCTTGCGCCCGGTTAAAAATGCGCTGTCATCTTTTAAAAGAGAACTGCTGGAGGATGACACCACGCACTTGACGTTGCCTTTGTCATAGAGATTTTTTAATTGGATTTGAAACTCATCGATATAGGTAATTTCATCAAGAAAAACATATATTTTTTCTTTGAAGGTGATTTTCATGACCTTACGGTATTCATTAATCACGTCAATTAAACTCAAGTTTTTAAGTTGATAATCATCCATGCTGACGTAAAAACAATGACTAGCTGGAATCTGTTTTTCTTCGATTAAATAACGAATAAGATATTTAATGGTCACCGTTTTGCCGACACGCCTTAACCCGGTCAGCATGATGACATCAGGGGTATCCATAAGAGGATACAGGCGTAAGAGGACTTGTTTTCGCTCAATGGTAGACAGGGTAGGATGTTTTTCTTCCCACCAAGGGTTGTATTGATGAAAGATGGATTCAAAGTTCATTTTATATTCAATAGTATCGTATAGTTTAGCTAAATAATATACGATAGTATCGAATATATCAATGTTCGTAGCGTTGGGTATAGGTAGTTTGTTTGGCTTTATTTTCATAAAAACAATATTTTCAAAAATAGCGCCTCATTGGGTTTTCCATAGCGGGGGACCAAATGAATTTGAGACCCATCGCTGAGCTCGGGATGACTTACCAGAGGTTACGTAGGTTTTACAATGATAGAAAATTATGCTTCAATCTTTTGTTCTTAGATATATATGCGTCAACAATTTGGAGATCCAAATGAAATCAAAATTACTTTTTATGTGTCTGTCGCTTATTGCACTAGGCAGTCAAACAGTGAATGCTGCTGCATTTGTTCCAGCAAAAAAAACCGTTTCATTACCTGCTGTTAATCATCATCGACCTATGAATGGCGCTTATCATCCTGCACGCCATTTCCCAGAGCCACAATTTAGACCCAAGCAGTATCCTGAGCCACAGATAAAACCTAATCAACAACGGAACACAAAAGATTTCCCCGGAGAAGATTGGAGAAAAGCACAAAATCAGAAACAGTCCGGAAGAGCGTATCAAAAAAATACGAACAAGGTTACTCCAAAGGGGTTTATGCCAGAAACATTTAAAACAAGTCCTCCTCAGTAGCGCTAATCTTAAGACGCTTCTATCACATCGCTCCGAGCCACCGGTGGACACGTCGCCTAATAGATCTCAGTAACCGGTAGATTCAACGTTAGGCTCCTTTGTCCACCCTACGCAGCTCCCCTCGAATGACCTCTCAGCGCGAATAACACAGGAAAATCACCCAGCTCTCCCAGAATGCCCAAAAAAAGGTTATACTTATAGAATAGATAACCGATTGTGATTGATCATGCCTAAGACAACGTTGCCAGTAGGGACGAAGCGTAACAAGGATGATGATAGTTCCTATCTTGTGGATGAAACCACGTCAATGGATAGAAATCGCCGCGAAATGGAGCAGCAAGGCCTTCGTGTGCTGTTGCAAGCGCGGGTGAATGAGCGCGACCATGCAATGGATGAGCCTGAACAGGCGGCCGGCATGGGACAGGACTTTGGAAGTGATTTACGAAATCACCCACTTCTGGATAGTCAATTGCTCGATGGGATTGAAGGTAAAAACCCCGCTGATCCTAATCTCGACCCTGCAGCACAACGCAAAATCAAGTCAAAACAAGAAGATCAAAAGCGGGACAAAGAATTACGTCTTGAAAAGAAAAACGAATTACAATATGCCAATACGCCAAGATTCAATCCCAAACCCGGGGGGCCTTAGATGAGTATCGCTAATGATATCATTTATGGTCGAGTGCCCGATTTAAAAGCGTACCTCGCCCAAGAAAATAACTTAGATGACATTGATGAATATGGGTTTACCCTGCTGATTGAGTGCGCAATCGCCGACAGGCTTGATGTTGCAGAAATGCTCACTCAAGCCGGCGCTCCTGTTAATCAGGCTGATTTTAGTGGGCGCACCGCGTTACATTGGGCGGTGTATAACTCTAATTTAGCGTTAGCAAAATTTTTATTGGAACATGGCGCAGATGCCAATGCCTATACGAATGATGGTTTATCTATTTTAGTTTATCCTGTGTTACGCCGGCAGGAGGGCATGAAGCATTTGCTCTATCAACATGGCGGTAAGTTAGATTTTGCCATGGATTTTATTCATGCAAAATTACTCGGCCATCGCTATGCGCTGAAAGGTGACGTGGATATTTTAAATGGCAAAGGCGAGTTCATTGAAATCGATTATGAAGGGTTTATCCTTGAATTTACGGTGGTATTGATTAAAGACGCCCTCATGCGCTTTACCAGCAGCTTTTCAACGCGTGACTATCGGCATTTTTTTCATGATTTATACCCCGTGATTGATGCCTTAGAAAATGCTGAAACCTTGATTCAGCTCCAACATTTTAGACAACTCAACACCCAAGATGAGGCCTTTTTAGAAAGCGTTCTGCAACAAGACTTAATGATTTTACCTGCGGCAAGCAGAGGCCATGCCATGGGGTTTGTGCGCTATCAAAATTGGTGGGCCAAGGTGGATAGGGGCGAGAATGCGCAGCGTGAAGGGAGCGTGAATATATATCATATCAGGCACCCAGAGCAGCTAACGCTGTCTTTTTTAAAGTCTTTTTTATATCAACGACAGCCTCGAGATTTCTTCCATAAGACCGTGCCTTCAATATTGGGCTTGGTGCCAGTGACAACGTTACCGATTGCACCACAAACTGCCGGAAACTGCTCTTGGGCGAATATGCAGGCTATTATTCCTGCGGCGTACTATATGAAACAACTGGCGGATGCGCAGGGCAGTCGCGTGTCATCTGATGAGGCCATGGATATGTTTGACGCCTGGGTCAATTGGGACCAAGAGCGCGCCTTAGATGAGTGTTTACATCGTTTTTATCATGCATCCATTGCAAGAAAAGCAAGCATTGCAGCCATGCTCGCAGGGGTGCTGTTTCAGGTGTGTGATGCCTCAAAACCGCTTGATTTACAGCGAGCCGAAAAGATCCTCACCGTATTAAGCCTGCCCGATTATCAATATATTCTAAATAGTTATTTAGAGATTTACTGTTTAAAGCGTTTAACGCGTCGTGGTAATAATCTGTTAAAACTCTTGGATGACTGTGGGTTTAATCCCGGGATTGGGGTGAGCCCCATTGCTACCGGGCTGCGCTCTCAAGACAAGAGTAAACGATAGGCTTGGCAAACCCGGTCCATTTCATTAAATATTTTTTGCATCAACGGTTGTAGCGCTTGAATGGGGCGTGAGAGCGCTTCTGTTTCAAGCTCATGACAAAGGTGCTTGAGTGCAGGGATTGCCAAAAACGCACAGCCGCCTTTTAGGGTGTGTGCAGCATCTGATAGGCCTTTAAAATCATGCTGTTTGAATAACTCGCGAAAGGTCGTGCGATTGTCTTCCAATTCTTCAATGAATTGCTTTAAACAGGTTTTGGCAAGATCAACATTACCCGACATGTTTTTAATGCATGCTTTCCAGTTAATGGGATCGGCTTGTGTAGCTTGAATATGCGTTAAAATTTCATGGAGCAAGGTTTCTTCATCAAACGGCTTTTGTAAGCATTTTTTGATTTGAAGTTGGTTTAAAGTGGCTTGATTGATATCAGAGGCATTTGCACTAATGAATAAAATGGGGGTGTCTGTATAAACAGGATGTTGGGTTCTGAGTTGGGTTGCAACTTCTTGGCCTGAGCGCTTTGGCATTTGTAGATCTAGAATGAGTAAATCAAATGAGGCGTGCTCACATTGTTCGAGTGCGGCTTCACCGTCATTGACAATGGTGAGCTTTGTGTAAGGGCTGAGGAGTGTTTCTAATAAAAGCCGGTTGATGGGGTTATCTTCAGCAATTAAGATACGCAGTGCGTGCGATTTCAGTCTTTCACGTAGAGGGGCAATGTTGGTTTCATGCAGATGAAAATAAGAGGGGAAGGCGAGCATCGACTCAATGGTTTCGTTTAATTTTTGCGTTTGGGCAGGGTTCAGCAAATTGACAAACTGTGTTTGCGGTAGAGAAGATAATGGCGTATTGGATAAAATCAGACAAGGTAACGCGCATTGCTCGAGTAGGCTCGCGTGGCTGAGAGTCGGTTGATGATGGATATTGAAAATAATGAGCTTGATATTTTTTTGTTCGGCTAATAGGTCGGGAATTGCGCCCACATCGGGGATGCAGATGGGGTGATATTTTAAAAATAAACAGGTTTGTTCTAATGCGTTGAGAGATAAAGGATGGGGATCAATACAGAGAATGGTTTCATCTTTTTGCTGAGGTGCTAACTCTTTTTCTGTTTCATAGGCCGGTAATTTTTTTAATTGCAGTCGCACTGAAAACGTGGTGCCTTCATGGGGTTTGCTATCAACCTGAATTTGACCTTCCATGGTTTCAGAGAGTTTTTTACAAATGACGAGGCCTAAGCCTGAACCGCCAAAGCGTCTAGATATGGTAGAGTCAGCTTGATAAAACGCATTGAACAGCCGGGGTTGCTCTTCTGCGGGAATACCAATCCCTGTATCGGTAATTTTAAATAAAACGTGATAGTGGGTGTCAGAGACGCGCTCAATTGCAGTGTGTAAGACCACTTGACCGTGTTCGGTGAATTTAACCGCATTGGCAATGAGGTTACTTAAAATTTGCTTAATGCGTAGCGAGTCACCCATGACAATTTTGGGGACGGCAAGATCGGTTAATGCAAACAAAAATAAATGTTTTTTGTAGGCGGTGGGTGCAGAAAGGGTCATGGTTTCGTCGATCACATAGCGTAAATCGATGGGGATGGATTCTAAATGTAGCTTCCCTGCATTGATTTTAGAGTAGTCTAAAATATCGTTGATGATGCTCAATAAATCGCTGGCAGAAGTGCGAATGGTATTCACATAATCGCGTTGTAGCGAGGTGAGATTGGTATCGAGCAGGATATTGGTAAACCCCAGCATCCCGTTCATGGGGGTGCGAATCTCGTGGCTCATATTGGCGATGAATTCAGATTGTTGAATATTTCTCTCTTCCGCCCTTTTTTTGTCTATTGAGAGTTCAATGTTTTTTTCTTCTAACAACTCAAGGCTTTGTTGTAAATCAGCGGTGGCAATTTCAATGTGATGATTAAGATCGTGCACACTATTTAAATATTGTTTTTGTAAATATTGGCAGCCTTCCTCGATTTCTTTAAGCGGGCCATCCTCATGAATTTTGATTTCAGTTTCAAACTCATTACGTAAAATTTGTCGCATGCTACGTCTTAGTCTCGAGATAGAGATCAACATGCCTTTAGAGGAAATGATTTGAAATCCCCAACTGAAGAGCAAGCAAATTGCACTGAGGATGAGCGCAAATAAGATATGTTGATAAAACACCAATTGCTCGGGAAAGGGGTCAAGTTTGATGGAGACCCACCCTAATAGGGTCCGTGGAGCGGTGTCTTGCGTGTCAAAGATGGGCGAAATGATGACGCCATTTTTAATCGAGATAGTTGTGTCAATTGAGGGATGCGTTTTGAATTGAGGAAAGGGATAAGGGTGACCGTGGTAGGCAAATAGCGTTCCGTCAGGATGATATAAGTTAATGCTTTGAATATTCGGATTAATCATCCCTGTTTTGATGAGATCTTGAACGAGCCTGGCGTGGGGGTGGGTCATGGTGAATTGCAACAGTGGAATCAGTTGCTTGAGGTACGTCTGACTCATTTTTAAACGTTGTTCAGTTGCGCTATGGTAGGCTTCACTGACGTAGACATAACTAAATAAGACAATCGTCAGGAGAGCTGGTAGTATAGTCGCGAGTCTGAGTCGTGATGTGAGCGAGAATGATTTCATTGAAAATCTCTATTGGGTCTCGATACCTGGCACGTCATCCCGAGCGAAGCGAGGGACCTCCACCAGGTAGTAGGAGATCCCTCGCTTCGCTCGGGATGACGTCGAAAGTGACGTGACACTTGATTTGGTCAAAATTCTTGCATATTATACGCGGAATTGACCGGTTTTGACAATGGAGGAATTGTGATTAAAACGCGTTTTGCGCCAAGTCCCACAGGAAATTTACATGTTGGGAGTGTGAGAACTGCTTTGTTTTCGTATTTGTTTGCGAAAGCGCAGGGTGGGACCTTTATTTTAAGAATAGAAGACACAGATCAAACCCGCTCAACTCAAGCACACGCAGATGCCATTATTGAAGCCATGGATTGGTTAGGACTGCACGCGGATGAAGCTCCCATTTATCAAAGTCAGCGCCATGAGCGGTATGAAACAGTTGTGAATCAGCTATTAGACACCGGCAAGGCTTATCGCTGTGTGTGTACGAAAGAACGCTTGGAGGCCTTGAGAAGCGATCAGTTGTCGAAAAAAGAAAAACCTCGCTACGATGGTCATTGTCGACATCAACAGCTAGCATCAACCACGACACCTTGTGTGATTCGTTTAAAAAGTCCAGAGTCGGGGCATGTCACGTTCACAGATTTGGTGTATGGCGATATTACGGTTGCCAATACCGAATTAGATGATTTGGTCTTAATGCGCTCAGATGGTGTGGCCACTTATAATTTTGCGGTGGTGGTTGATGATGCAGATATGCAAATTACCCATGTGATTCGTGGGGATGACCATATTAATAACACGCCGCGTCAGATTCATCTTTATGAGGCATTGGGGTGGACGATTCCTCAGTTTGCGCATCTTCCTATGATTTTGGGAGATGATGGAAAACGCTTATCTAAACGACATGGCGCAGTGAACGTACTGGAATTTCGTGAAGCTGGGTATTTACCTGAAGCCTTATTAAATTATTTAGTGCGTTTAGGGTGGTCTCATCAAGATCAAGAAATTTTTAGTTTACAAGAGATGGCGAGTTATTTTAATTTTGAGCATGTAAGTCGGAGCCCCGCCTGCTTTAATTACGATAAATTAACCTGGTTGAACCAGCATTACCTCAAAAGCATGTTACCTTCTGAGTTAATACCCACCTTAGTTTGGCAGTTGCAACAGCTGAATATTGATTATGATAAACAACGTGATTTAGGGGCCGTGATTCAAGCCTTAGCGGGACGGGCTAAAACCATGCGCGAGTTAGCAGAATCGAGCCGCTGTTATATTCAAGATCAAGTGATATTTGATGAGGAAGCGGTAAAAAAACTCTTTCATGCAGGATTAATCGAGCCCTTTTCAAAGCTATTACAGTGTTTTGAAGCGATGTCTGACTGGCAAAAAGAACCTATCCATCAGGCGATTATGGATGTTTGTGAAGCCTGTGGGCTGGGGATGGGAAAAGTGGCACAACCTTTACGCGTCGTCGTAACCGGTGGAACGCAGTCACCGTCGATTGATGAAACACTCTGTTTGATTGGAAAGGCTTGGACGGTGGAGAGGTTACGGCGGGTGATCGCGGAATTGTAGGGATGTTGTGGTTCAATGCTGGGTCGATGTAGGGTGGGCACGTCGCCCTGAAAGCTTGCAGTAATCGATGAGTTCATCGGAAGGCTCCTTTGCCCACCCTACACTGACCCAGCATCGCCTAGCATCAACCCAGCATTGTTCCAACATTCCCCCTACATCGAATCTACGCAATCGGAAACCGCCAATCTCTCCCAAATGCACATGGCGTTAATTTAGGCCCCACGGGTGCCTGCTTTCTTTTATATTCTTGCGAATGAATCCGACTGATCACAAAATGCACCTCTTCAGCGCTAAACCCTTGTTCAATCAGTTGCTGTAGAGTTTGATTTTGCTCAACATAAGCGCGGATCAGCGGATCTAAGCGCTCATACGGCGGTAAGGTATCTTGATCAGTTTGATTGGGAGCAAGCTCAGCTGAGGGTGGCCGAGTAAATACGCGCTCTGGGATAATGAGGTTAAGGCTATTTCGATAACGCGCCAACGCATACACCTCAGTTTTATACACATCTTTTAATACCGCAAAGCCACCCGCCATGTCACCATAGAGCGTGCCATACCCCATTGCGAGCTCGCTTTTATTGGTTGTCGTCAAAACCAACAGATGCTCTTTATTGGAGAGTGCCATGAGCAGCATGCCTCTGATGCGCGCTTGAATATTTTCTTCAGTGACATCAGGTGCCCGCTTGCCAAAAGCGGGGTGCAGTGTGGTTAAATACGTTTGGTAGATGGGGTCAATCGATAGGGTATGATGATTGACTTGCAGCGCATGAATTTGAAAATCAGCATCTTCTATGCTCATAGGCTGTGTATAACAAGACGGCATTTTAACTGCAGTGACATTGGCCGCACCTAAGGCGTCGCAGGCGATTGCGAGCGTTAAGGCAGAGTCGATACCGCCTGATAGGCCGATGAGTGCACCTTTAAAATGTTTTTTAGAAAGATAATCACGGGTTGCCATGACGAGGGCGTTGTAGAGAAGGGTGGGGGCATCTGGCTCGAGAGAGTAGGTTGGGCCTTGGCCCAACCTACTCTCTCGGAGGGGTAGCGACAAACTCAACACTTCAGACTCAAAAGCCGCCGCATGAGCCAGCACTTCCCCCTCCGCACTCAAAACAAGCGATTGCCCATCAAAAACTAGCTCATCTTGACCGCCAACTAAATTAGCATACACAACAGCAAACCCTTTTTTCGTCAAGGTATTCAAGAGCGTACGTCTTTGCTGATATTTGCGAGTATCATATGGCGACGCATTCAGCGATAACAGGCATTGAATATCGGCCTGTTCTAATTGTTTGATGGGACCGCGTTGCCAGATATCTTCACAAATACAAACCCCAAAGCGCATGCCTTTAATCGTTAAGATGCAAGGACGTTTTTCGCCCGAAGTAAAATAGCGTTTTTCATCAAATACCCCGTCATTGGGGAGTTCTTGTTTATGGTAGTGTGCGAGTTTTTTCCCTTGATAAAAAACGCTTGCTGCATTAAATAAAGCCTGTGGATGACGCTCGGGGTGTCCAATGATCACATGGCAATCCGGGGTTGCTTGTTTAATTTGCTCAAGTTGATACTCAATTTGTTGATGAAAGGCATCTTTGAAGAGTAAATCCTCAGGTGGGTATCCACAAAGGGCTAGTTCTGGAAAAAGAATAATATCGTGCTCTTGGGCATGGGCATGGATAATGGAGAGGATTTGTTCAGCATTTGCATGAATGTTTCCGACCGTTGGGTTGATTTGGGCGATCAGTATATTAATGGAGGATGTCATAAGGTTGATGGTCTTTTAAAGACTGATTGATGCGATGATCTTAAATCAAGGGTTAGAGCTTGTATATACCCGTGATCAAGCCAGAGGGATTCGGGAAAATGGCCTAAAGGTATTAGGGAACGTCCCTAATCGCTTTAACTCTTTGGCGCTCATAGTTAATAACCCCTGTAGCATAATTGCTCCCCCATCCATGAGGTAACCTTTTAAGGTTACCTCATGGATGGGGCCAAAAGGGGACATTTCTACTTTGCCGCTACAAATTAAATATTTAATGTAACTACCCAGGTACGTTATCCTGAGCGTAGCGAAGGATCTCAATTTGACAAAGATCTAGCCAAATTCAGGAGGTCCTTCACTGCGTTCAGGATGACGTTTGTTCGTTGTGAGTGCTAATAAAACAAACTTATCCACAACCTGAGGAGTTACGTGTTTTATAATTTTTCTACTCAAGGTGTCCTATGCCTACAAAATCTGAATTGACTAGCTTAGAAACAGCGATCAATCGACTGGTTCGCTATGTAGAAAAAAGCAATAAGTATAAGGATAACCGTGCATTGATAACGGCTCTCACACCATCAGAGGAAAAGCTTTTCATGGCTGAGGGAAAAACGCTTGAAAGTTTAGTTGATGATTATCTTGCAAAACATCTTTCAATAACGGAAATAGAAATGAAGACCCTCTGCAAGGATTTCATGCGGTCTTCAGGGGGTAGCCTTGAGCCATTACCACCTGAAGTGATGGGTGCGGTTGCAGATTACCTACCTGCTCAAGACGAAGGGAGACTATCCGCTTCATCCTCAAGACACCATGGTCTTTTTGCTAGAACCGCAAACGTACGTCACCTATTAACTTGCGTGGTCCAGGCTGATTTAGATGGCTTGAAGGTCCTCGTTGCTAAAAACCCAGGGTCTATTTTTGAAAAAGCTCGCCATATCACCACCCCAGCAGGTGATACTTATCATAAACTCTCCACTTTCCAAGCCATGACTTTTATCTGTGATGCAGACATGAAACGTCAAATCATGGGGATGGTAATGCCTTACATGACAGAAGAAATGGGAAGGGTTCGTAAAAATCAATATGCTGAAATCGACAGCGGTGGCGCTGATTTAGTGAAATTAGACCGAGACCCAACGACATTGCCTTTCTCAGAAATCAAATCATGGATAGACCGCACGGCACTTCCTGATACCCCATTATCGATTCCTCTACTTGAAAATAAAGATGGGCTCATTTTTTACAATGATGGGTTATATTATGCCAATCAGACGATGCAACAGGTCATACAGCTTAACGTTGATGAAGAATCCTTGGCACAATTGAAACCCTTATTCACTGACATGATAGATAACTCAGCACGTCGCTCGAGTGACTGCGATCATCAATTGATAGCGAAACTTCTCAAACACCCAGAAACGAATAAGCCTCTCATGCTTTCTCGCAAGGGCATTCGGTACGTTCATGAAGACGTCTCTTATCACGACCACCACATTGAGTTTCGACTACCTACCGTCTACCGACGCTATTTTCAGTTGATTACTCAAGCGCACGATGATCACAATTGGGACCCTGTCTACCAATTTTGGATCCATAAGATGAATGGAGCACAAAAAGAGGTCTTATGGCTTTTACAGCGATTTTGCGAGCCGAATAGGCCATTTTACCCGCTCCCAGATTTTAATGCCTCACCTTTCAGACGAAGCTTTGCGATTGAAAACTGGAGGAGCGGCAGCCAATTTGAATTAGTTTTCTCCGGAGGTCGTTTTAACGGTGATTTTGAGAGTTCGTTGGTTTCTGTATATAAAGGCGACGAGCTGGCTGGCGGCAAGGGCGTTCTCGCGGTTGTGGGCTGCGGTGGGCTTGATTTTGCCGCATCATTGCGGCTGATTGAAGATGGAAAGGCAAATGTTGTCGAACTTAATGCGGAAGACTTGCTTCAACCCGGCGCGCCTGGAGCGATACCTTAATCTGCTTTAGCTAAAGAGAGCACTGAGCCTGTAATCCAGCAACTTCCGTAATTCCAAGTAGGGCGTGTTTACATTTGCTCCCAAACGCCGTCGTCCTGCGGCTTGTCCGCGGGATCCAGGAAATGGCTATGTACAAATTTCGTCATATAAATCACGCCATGTTGGATTAACCTGCTCGATCAAGTTTAATTTCCATTGTCGACACCAGTTTTTAAAGCGCCTCTCACGTCGTGCGGCTTCCATGATGGTTTGATGAGTTTCATAGTAAACCAACATATGGACATTGTATTGCGCTGTAAATCCAGGAATTAGCTTGTTTTTGTGTTCTTCCGTGATTGGACTTTGCTGCAAGATATCAAATTTCTACATTGGCAACCACAGGTATGCACAAGCCATTGCTAACGCAATTTTACGAGTTTGCTCGTAACTCCCCACGTCATCCTGAGCGCCAGCGAAGGATCTCCTGCTAATTAGCACATTGCTAGCTAGGGGGGATCCTTCGCTGGCGCTCAGGATGACGTGTACCTGGGGAGTTACGTTTGCTCTTATATGGCTATACGATTTTAGAAGACATCTGTTTAACTGGATCCCGCGGACAAGCCGCGGGACGACGGCGTTTGGGAGCAAATGTAAACGCGCCCTAGTTATGAGGCAACTCGCTGAAAAATTCTGTCGCCTGTTGCATCAAAAGTAAATGTTACCGAACGACTTTTCGTTGCCTCATAAATCATGTTACCGAACAGAGACATTGTTAACATAAATATCCTCTATAAATACCCTAGCGGGGTGAAGGGGCCGGCAATGAGGCCCCTTCG
>JAPLRL010000023.1 GCA_026399205.1 Gammaproteobacteria bacterium | reverse complement strand
CCAGCACGCCACTGTTGAAATGCTTCTTCTACTGACGCCAAAGTTAGATCGTTCATGCAGTAAACCTCCGGTATTTAAGAAGGTTGTACTCTACAAAATCATGCTAACCTTGTCACACAGCCTTGCCGAAAGGTCACGTTACTTCGTAAAACACCACTCGTTCCACATCAATTAAATTATGTTAATCAGTTACAGTCTGCAGGTGAAAATTTATTACTGATTATCAATGATATTCTTGATTTTTCAAAAATTGAATCGAATAAATTGGTGCTTGATCTTCATCTGATCAATCTTCAAAAATTATTAAGTGATATGGTGCCTATTCTTTCGATTACTATTGGCAATAAAGATATTGAACTGTTGTTTAACCTGTCTGGATCCATACCTGACTGCATTTTGGTAGATGGGTTAAGATTGCAGCAGGTTTTGCTTAATTTATTAAATAATGCAATTAAGTTTACTAAGCAAGGAGAGATTATTTTCTCAGTACTTCCAATAGACATCAAAAAGAAAAAAGTGACGCTATCGTTTTCAGTTCGTGATACTGGAATAGGAATTTCTCCCGATAAGCTTGCACGGATTTTTGATGCTTTTTCCCAAGCAGAAACAACGACGACGCGTCGGTTTGGTGGGACCGGATTAGGACTTACTATTAGTCAAAAATTGGTTCAATTAATGGGGGGAGAGTTAAGTGTTGAAAGCACGCCTGAAATCGGCAGTCATTTTTATTTCAGACTCTCCTGTCCAATAGGAACATCGAAAGAATGTGAAAAAATAAAAAAAGTAAATCACGAACCACTTTTTTTGAAGTGCTTATTGGTTGACGATAATGCGAGCGCTAGAAAAATCATTGGAGATATGCTGCGATCCTTCGGATGGATAGTAGAGGAGGCTGCCGACAGCGCTAAAGCCATCAAGACCATATTAAAGAACGATAGCGGTGTTCACTTTGATATTGCTTATATCGATTACCGCATGCCAGGAGTTGATGGATGGGAGACGTGTGAACGCATTCGTGCGCTCAACCTTAAGAACACATTAAAACTCATTCTGATGTCCAGAATTTATGATAGCAACGAGATGGATCATTTTCAAAACAGTCAGCTGAGTATAGTTGATGGTTACTTACTGAAACCAGTTACCCCATCTTGTTTATTTGATGCGGCAGCTAATCTCTATTTATCTTCAACGCTAAAAAATAAGTTGGCATTAGCCCCCCCTAGCATCAGTGGTCATTTAAATGGGTTGAACATCTTATTGGTTGAGGATAATCTGACTAATCAAGTTGTTGCACATGATCTGTTGGTGAGCGAAGGGGCTCAGGTGATGGTCTGTGAAAATCCTTATGACGTGCTTGATATCATTAAAAAATCGGATCCTTTATTTAATGTGATATTAACTGATCTTCAAATGCCTGGCATGGATGGATTTACACTTACAAAAAAAATTCGTAAAAAATATTCAGCGCAATTACTACCGATTATTGCTATTTCAGCAAATATCTTCGAAGAGAGTCGAGTTAGTGCGATCAAAGTGGGGATGAATGATTTTGTTTGTAAACCATTTCGACTAGAGGAATTGGTCTCAACCATTTTACAGGTTGCAAGAATCGATTCTACTCCCAAAAATTTCCTGGATTTTGATGAAAAAGAGGCATTGAAACGGTTTGGGGGTAATCGAGAAATATATGCACATTCTTTATCTACCTTTACCCAAGATGTTCGTGATTTACTCAACGAGTTGCCAAAGTCTTTTACTAAGGAGACTGAAGCGTTCCTCCATAGCGCGCTTCACACCTTAAAAGGGGCGGCTGCTACAGTCGGTGCTAATGCACTTGCTATCCTTGCTAGTGATGCTTATCAAAAACTTAAGGAAGATTCATTAAGTAATAAAGCATGGTTGGCATACCATCGTGCTTTGAATGCGACCGGATTAGACGCAATCAAAAGTGCTCAGAAAATAAGTAAAGAATGGGGGGATGAATCTCCTAAACCACCAATATTAATTAATCAACTGCCTTTACTCAAAGAATTAATTTCTTATTTAGAGACCTCTAATATGAAGGCTTTGACAATATATACTAAGTTAAAACAGAAAATGGGGACGGATGAGCTGCTCGATGATGCGATGATGCGCCTTGATTTCAAAGCGGCTGAAAGCCGTTGCCGGGATCTCATGAATCAACATCGTGAGGAGGGGATATGAAAAAAAAGCGTTCAGCATGGATGCTCCGGAAAGCATCTCCACGGTTGTTAATAGTAGATGATCAGCCGGTTAATATTTATTTAATGTGTGAGGTATTTCCATCCAATTATGAAATCTTTATAGCGATGAATGGCAAGCAAGCCCTAGAAATTTGTGAGAAATCACTTCCGGACCTGATTTTATTAGATATTGTGATGCCAGAGATGGATGGATTAACGCTTTGTCAACTTTTTAAAAAGCAAGCTGCTATGCGTGATATCCCCATTATTTTTGTCACGGCGCTTCAATCTAACGAAGAAGAAAACGCGTGCTGGGAGGCTGGTGGCGTTGATTTTGTGACCAAGCCCATTAATCCACTGACCCTTCTTAATCGGGTTAATGCCCATCTCACATTAAAATTTCAAAATGAGTATTTACGTGAGTTGACGTTGATTGATGAACTCACCGATATCGCTAATCGACGCGCGTTTGATGAGCGAATTCACATAGACTTTCATCATGCTAAGCGAACGAAAACCTCTTTAGGTATACTCATGATAGATGTGGATGATTTTAAATATTATAACGATAAATATGGTCATCAAGCAGGAGATGAATGCTTATTTAAAATTGCAACCGTATTGCGTTCAACGCTCAATAGAGCCACTGATTTAATTGCGCGCTATGGTGGAGAGGAGTTTATTTGTTTAATGCCGGATGTTAATCAGAAAAATGCTTTACTTATCGCGGAAAAAATTCGTTCTGATGTTCAAAAGTTGAGAATAAAACATGCACAATCGACAGTGACACCTGTTGTTACTGTGAGCATAGGTGTTGTTATTTATCCTGATACGCCTTGTCAATCGTCCCAGGATTTGATTGAAGTGGCTGACAAACGGCTCTATGAAGCAAAATCTAAAGGACGCAATCAAGTGTGTAGTGAAGGTCTTTAAAATAGGGCATGGCTTTGTATACCATGCCAGGCGTGGACCGTCATCCCGAGCGAAGCGAGGGATCTCCTTCAAAATGGCACAGTGCCGCATCAAGAGATTCCTCGCTTCGACGTGGCTTTCGAAACAATGGTCATTCTTCGGCCAGATTCCTGTGCCTGCCCCAGTCTCTCCTCTTGACCACATCATGAAAAGCTGCGAAATTACGGCCTGTTTTTAGGCTCAATCGCAATAAATCATGGAGAAATAAATTGAAAAGATGGATGCTTTTAACTGCTAATTTACTCAGTGGAACCGCTTGTTTTGCTGGTGGGATGGGTGCAAGTGAATCGGATGTTATGCACGATGGTTTATATCTAGGTCTTGGTGCAAATTATAATTCGATCAATATCACTCAAAATTCCTGGGGGGAGGGCATTTCTAATATTCTAACCAGCACGGGTGCTAATACTAACGGAATCGCTCAAGGCACTGGTGCCCCTTTTCACAATACCGACAATACCTTTGCGCCAGAAATTCAAGCTGGTTATATGAAACATATGGCTGATTCTCAAAATTTATATGGGCTTAAATTTTCTTATCAATATTTAGGTGCAACTGCAACAAATTCTAATCTTTATATCCCACAGTTAGGCACGTCAACCAGTAGTACGGGCGTCACCAGCTCACTGTTTGGGTATGTAAATGCAGACTCTGTACAGGTTACGACCAATCATGAGCTGACACTACTGGCCATTATTGGGCGCTCTTTTGGCAATAAATACGTTTATTTAGGTGCAGGGCCGTCTTTGTTTAATCTGCAATCAAAAAATTATTATTCTATTGGGTATGCTAATTATGAGGGATCTACACTCGATGTGACGGGCTTGGTCAGTTACGCTTCACCTTCGATTTGGGCATGGGGTGGGGCTGCGCAACTGGGGATGACTTATTTTATCAGCCCGACGTGGTTTATAGATGCGTCTTACACATATGCCGTTACCGGTGACAACACGACAGCTCATGAACAGGCATTTGTTAATTCAGGTAGCCTGAGTAGTACGACCAGCTATAACACGTCCGGCACTTTACTTACCAGAGAAACGTTAAGCGCCAGTAACCAAGCCTTAACACTGACCATCAATAAGGTTTTTGATGTTTAAACGCGAAGAGGAGAGTGTACGCTTCTCGGATTTTTATATTTTATAGATTCGAGATATCATGTTAGAATAAAAGGTTGTGATGGCATAAGGCGTTCAGCGAATTAGATGATTGAGTTAATTGATGTGCATAAACGGTTTGATGATCATATTGCTGTGGAATCAGCTAATTTATTGATTCAACAAAATGAAATCGTTGGCATTATTGGTCGTAGTGGTGCGGGAAAATCCACCTTATTGCGGTGTATGAATTTATTAGAACGCCCAGATAAAGGGGATGTTAAAATAGAAGGGGTGTCGTTATTGACCCTGTCACCCAGAGCACTTAGAGAATCACGCCATAAAATTGGGATGATTTTTCAACATTTTAATTTATTATCGTCGAAAACGGTGTATGAAAATATTGCCTTACCGCTGCGCATTCAGCGGGTGGAAGAGTCTAAAATAAAGGCAAGAGTCGATGAATTATTGCTGCTGGTTGAGCTCAAATCAAAAGCGGATGCTTATCCTAGTATGTTGTCAGGGGGACAAAAACAGCGGGTGGCGATTGCTAGAGCTTTAGCGACACAACCCCATATTTTATTGTGTGATGAGGCAACATCGGCGCTAGATCCAGAAACCACACTCGCTATTTTAATGCTATTAAAAAAAATCAATCAGTTTTATGGCATCACCATCGTGATGATTACGCACGATATGGATGTGGTTAAACGCGTTTGTCGACGCGTGGTGGTGATGGATGCAGGGCACTTACTGGAAGACATGCCATTAGCAGCGGTATTTGAATATCCGACGAGTCAGGCAAGGCAGATGTTATACCAGCGATTAGCGCCTGAATTGCCCGCTTGTTTAACTGCCAAGTTATCAGCCAAGCCTAATGATCGGCCTTTGTTGCGTTTGTTTTTTCAAGGGGAATCGGCAAACATTCCGTTTATTAGCCAGATTAGTCGAGACTTAGCGTTGAATATCAATATTTTGTTGGCCAATATTGATCGATTTGATACCGTGACCTGTGGGGTGTTGGTGGTAGAATTGCTTGCTGATCCTGAGCGGTTACAAGCATTTATTACTCGATGTGTGCAAGTGAACTTGAGTGTTGAGGTCTTAGGTTATGTTACCGAATTTATGGCGTGAAATCGCAATTGCAACCGCTCAAACCATCTATATGGTCGGGGTTAGCACGCTCTGCGTGGTCTTGGTTGGTTTACCTTTAGGGACAGTGCTTTATAGTCTACGTCGTCTTCATCCTAGCCCTATTTTATTTCGCGTGTTTTCGATGGTGATTAATGCGGCGCGCTCCGTCCCCTTTATTATTTTATTGGTTGCATTACTCCCCGTTACCCGTTTTTTAATCGGCTCATCCATTGGTATTCATGCCGCTATGGTGCCATTGGTATTGGGTGCTATTCCTTTTTTTGCGCGCCTTGTTGATAATGTTTACTTAACCAGTGCAGATGGATTAATCGAAACGGGCGCTTCATTAGGCATGGATACCGTGCAAATGATTCGCTGGATTTTACTGCCAGAGGCTGTGGTATCATTTATTCAAGCGACCACCGTGACCGCGATCACCTTGGTGAATTATTCTGCCATGGCAGGGGTCGTGGGGGGCGGGGGTTTAGGAGATTTAGCGATTCGTTATGGGTATCAACGGTTTCAACCGATGGTGATGGTGATCACGGTGATTTTGTTGATTTTAATTGTTCAAGGTATTCAAATGTTAGGTGATGGCTTAGCGCGCCGTTATTCGCGCTAACACTTTATTATAGGGGAAGATATGCGGTGGGGAATCTTGTTGGCTGTTGTTGTTGGACTCTTAGGGTGTGATAAACCACCAGAAGATGCATTGGTGATTGGGACGATTGCGGGGCCTGAAACCGCTTTGGTAGAAGTCGCTAAAATAGAGGCCTTTAAGCAGCATGGGTTGAGGATAAAAATTGTGGAGTTTAGTGATTATAATTTACCGAACGAAGCCTTAGATGATCGTAGCTTAGATGCAAATATTTACCAACACCGCCCTTATTTAGAGCAGTCCATGCGTGCCAAAGGATACCCTTTTGAGATTATGGGCAAGAGTTTTATTTATCCGATGGGGCTTTATTCTAGTAAATATCATAACCTAAAAGAGTTACCAGAAGGCGCGATGATTGCGGTGCCGAATGATCCTAGCAACGAAGAACGGGCATTGCGATTATTAGCTCTTCATCATTTAATTAAATTAAAACCCGGCGAAGCTGCAAGCATTGAGCAAATTGAAGAGAATCCTAAGCACTTTGTGTTTAAAGCCTTAGATGCTGCGCAGTTACCGCGGATTTTACCAGACGTGGGGGCAGCGGTTATCAATACCACGTTTGCCATTACGGCAGGATTGCGGCCTTCAAAAGATGCCTTGATTTTAGAAGATAAAAATTCGCCTTATGTCAATATCATTGTGGTTAGAAAAGACAATCCTAAAAAAGAACAGCTTAAGTTGTTTGTAGCGTCGTTTCAGTCGCCTGCGGTTAAACAAAAGGCGCAGGAATTGTTTGGTGATGGTGCCATTGCGGCATGGTGAAGGTGTTTTGGGAGTCTAGGGTATGCGCACCTCTTTAGTTTTACTCCGATCAATCCCCTCTCCCGCGGATGAAACCCTTTTAAGACCCCTATGGTGAGCGCGGGGGAGGGTTAGGGAGGGGGTTTACAAGATTACCCCCT
>JAPLRL010000080.1 GCA_026399205.1 Gammaproteobacteria bacterium | reverse complement strand
TGCGTATACTTTCGTTGTTTTATCTGGGCTGTCGAATCATAATTCGAGAGAGAGATAAAATTAAAACCTTATTAATTCAATCGGTTATGGAAAATTTCCCTGACTTTAGTGGGGCTTGAAAATAAGTGTCGATAGCTCAGGGGCAGATCCTAGTAACTGATTGGTATGGTGCATCTACGATCGGATTAATTCTGCATACGTCTTTGCAAAATAAGTCACAATCAAATCAGCGCCGGCACGTTTAATCGCTAATAAACTTTCAAAAACAGCGGCTGATTCTTGGACTAGTCCTGCGGCTGCCGCACACTTAATCATGGCGAATTCTCCACTGACTTGATAAGCACATAGGGGAACAGTCGGGAAGGCTTGCTTGACGCGATAAATGATGTCTAAATAAGGTAAAGCGGGTTTGATCATGACAAGATCCGCACCTTCTTGAATATCAACAGCGACCTCACGCAGTGCTTCTTGTGCATTTGCGGGATTCATCTGGTAACTTGCTCTGTCACCAAACTGGGGTGCGCCTTCTGCTGCTGCGCGAAATGGACCATAAAAATGCGACTGATATTTTGCGGCATGACTTAAAATAGCGGTTTGTGTATGACCGTTTTGATCTAAAGCCTCACGAATGGTTTGGACCATCCCGTCAATCATGCCGCTAGGTGCAAGCCAATGTGCACCCGCATCAGCAAGGCTAATGGCTTGTTTCGCTAATAGGGGTAGCGTGAGATCATGATGGACTTGTTGAAAGGAGATGATGCCGCAATGTCCATGATCCGTGTATTCACAAAAACAAAGATCAGCGATGACTAAGAGTTCAGGATAATTTTTTCGCAAGAACCGTGTTGTTTGTTGAACAATGCCAACATCACTCCAGCTCTCACTGCCTTCAGCGTCTTTTTCGGCAGGAATACCAAATAACATGACCGCGCGAATGCCTGCAAGCAGGAGCTCATCGATTTCTTGGGACAAATCAGCTAAGGTGAGTTGAAAATAGCCTGGCATGCTGGAGATCGCTTTTTTCTTTTTTAATGTAGCATGCATAAAAATCGGTGCAATGAGCTGATGCGCTAAAACATGGGTCTCAGAAAGGAGTTGGCGCATGGTTGCGGTTTGTCTTAAGCGAGCAAGTCTAGATAACATCGGGATTCCTTTTAAAGAGTTTGCCAACAATCTGAATAATTGTGCTGCCTGGCAGCATGCGTCATGGCAAATTGGGTGATGGACCATGGCTCACGTGATTCGAACATGAATGCCAAAGTATTGTCGAGATAGGTGGGTTTCAGTGGATCTTTACAAGCTAATTTGTAGGTTGCGGTATCAGGCCCATGAGGGGTGTAGGCATTGTGAATACTGATACTACCAGGATCAAAGCCAGATTGTTTCGCATCATATTGTCCCCAGATGAGTCCCATGAGTTCACTCATCACATTTCGGTGATAATAAGGGGGGCGGAACGTATGTTCTGTGACTAGCCATCGTGGCGGAAACACAACTAAATCAAGTTGGGGGATATCTTGGTGACAACTGGGGGAAGTAAGTACTGTAAAAATAGAGGGATCAGGGTGATCAAAACTCACTGAATTGAGCGTATTAAATAACGTTAAATCATAACTGTATGGAGCGAGGTTGCCATGCCAGGCAACGACATTCAAGGGGCTGTGCGCAGCGCTTGCTTCAAAGAAATGGTCTTGGTATTTACAATATAACCGTACGGGTTCATCACCAGATTCAAAAGCAGCGTCTGGGTATATAAAATGCCTGGGGTTTGCCAACGCGTTTGCACCCATCAGCCCTAACTCGGGCAGGGTCAGAGGTTGTCCTTTGTTTTCGCACACATACCCCAAGGTTTGTGATTCAAATTCAATTCGAAAGAAAACGCCTCTTGGAATGACGGCGAGCTGGCCCGGTTTAATGGAAAGTGGCCCAAACTCAGTATGGAGAATGCATTGCCCTTGGTAGGGCATAAAAATCAGTTCACCATCATAAAAGTTCAAGTATTGTTTTTGCATGGCCTGATGCCCTTGGAAAAGATAAAAATGGGCAAGGGGCGTTTGTGCAATATGGTGCAAGCCTTCAAGAAACGTGGTCAGTGAGGCTAATGTCGGAAAGGGCGACCAGCGAAATGGGTTAGGTGCTTGAATCGGTTCTAGCGGTTTCATGGGTGAAAAAGAACAAGGGGCGTAGGCCTGATGAGTCACTGAAGGATGTTGGCGGTAGACCCAACTATGTAAATTAGCGTGACGGGCGCGATTAAATGCAGCGCCACTGATTTGCTCAGCAAACAAGCCCTGGGCTAATTGTTGTGGAGAATTTTGTTTAAGCGGTAAGGCGCCCGGTATTGCTTCAGTTTGGTGATGATTTCCGAATCCATAGGAAGGCATGGGTTAGTCCTTTGAATTGCACTGTTTATTCTTCATGCTGCATGACAGGGACTGCATTGGGTTTAGCGGTGTGACAGGGGTAACGCTGTGTCACGCCCAACCAAGCCACTTGCGAAACTGTCATTTTATCTTTGTCGCTTTGTACACGTGGGATCTTTTGGTAGGTTTCTTCAATCAATGTTTTAAGGGTGTCTGCATCAAGATGGATATTTTCTGGCAGGCAAAACAGAGGTTTGCCTTGATTTTGTGCCAGGATGTTTGCCTCTGTTAAGGTTTCTGCAATGCTTTCATTGGTGATGATCAATACATTTTTTGCTGATCTCGCCCAGGCTTGTGCGGTGGGATCAGCTTTCATTTCCATGGCGGGAATCCCGCCTAGAATATGCATGTAATGATCGATGGTGTCGGCGAAGGACAACATCGGGACCAAGAGAAAAAGACATTGAACAAGATATCTCATGACTTATTCTTCTTCCCAAGAAAGTGTCCCGCCTGCTTGATACTCAATGACGCGTGTTTCAAAGAAATTCTTCTCTTTTTTAAGATCCATGATTTCGCTCATCCATGGAAATGGGTTTTCAGCGCCAGGGTATTGTTCAGGAAGCCCAATTTGGTTGCAACGACGATTTGCAATAAAATAGAGGTATTCTTTGAACATTTCGGCATTCATGCCAAGGATGCCATTTGGCATGGTGTCTTGTGCATATTGGTACTCAAGCTGAACCCCTTCATCAATGAGGGCCTGGATGTTTTTTTGGAAATCGGTGGTCCAGAGTTGTGGGTTTTCAATTTTAATTTGATTAATTACATCAATACCGAAATTCATGTGCATGGATTCGTCACGTAAAATATATTGAAATTGCTCAGACGTTCCCACCATTTTGTTGCGTCTACCCATGGATAAAATTTGAGTAAACCCGACGTAAAAGAAGATTCCTTCAAAAATCACGTAAAAAGCGATGAGATCGCGTAATAAACGCTGATCAGCTTCTACAGTACCTGTTCGGAAATTTTGATCACCCAGGCTTTGTGTGAAAGGCAGTGCCCATGATGCTTTTTTAGAAACAGAGGGGATTTCTCTATACATATTAAATACAGCAGATTCATCTAAGCCTAAGCTTTCAATAATATATTGGTAAGCATGGGTATGTAAGGCTTCTTCGAAGGCTTGTCTTAATAAGTATTGTCTGCATTCAGGATTGGTAATGTGTCGGTAGACCGCCAGAACCAAGTTATTCGCAACTAAAGAGTCAGCAGTAGAGAAAAAACCCAGATTTCTTAAAATGATGAGACGCTCTGCTTCTGTGAGCCCGTTAGGATCTTTCCAGAGCGCAAGATCGGCACTCATGTTGATTTCATTGGGCATCCAGTGGTTCGCACAAGCGACCAGGTATTTATCCCAGGCCCATGTATATTTAAATGGGACTAGCTGATTTAAATCCGCTCGGCAGTTGATTATTTTTTTGTCGTCAACTTGAATGCGCCCAGCACCTAGCTCTAACTGCTCTAAACCGGTTGCGCCAAAATGTGCTTTTGATTGTTGATCTGATAATTCGACGGTGGTTGTGGACATTTGTGATCGCCTTATGTGCTCCATAATAAGTATGACATGATGCTATCAATTAATGAGGCTGACTTCAACTTAAACTTAGGGCATCTTAAGGCAGTTTATTGAATATCATATCAAAAACCAGGTGACCCAGTTTTTGTCCTCTCAATTCAAATTTGGTTAACGGACGTGAAACAGGGCGTGGAACGTAGAGTCCATCGGTGGCTTGATTATGTAAGTGCGGATGGTGATTCAGCAACGCTAGACAGTGGTTGGCATAGTCTTCCCAATCGGTCGCAATGTGAATAAATCCGTTGGGTTGTAATGCGCGCACCATGAGATCAATGAATGCAGGTTGAACCAATCGACGTTTATGATGGCGTTTTTTAGGCCAAGGGTCTGGGAAAAAAAGTTGGATTCCAGTTAACGATGCAGCAGGGATAAGATCAGTAAAGACTTTATAGGCATCATAAGGAGCAATGTATACGTTTTGGATCTGGTGGTCATGGAGATCGGCTGCTAGTGATCCGATGCCTGGCGGGTGGACTTCAATGCCGATAAATTGAGAAAGTGGTGCTGTTTGTGCTAGGGTAACCAGTGCTTGTCCCATGCCAAAGCCGATATCGACAATACGTTCAGCTTGGTTTTGAAAGCAAGCTTGGTCTTGCCAAGACTGATCACTCAAAGGAAGTTGATAGTCAAGTAGCCACTGGGTTAAGCCTTGTTGTTGTCTTGGGCTCATGCGTCCTTTTCGTAGGACAAAACTTTGAATGGTTTGTTTTTGCATACACTAGTCTTGCTTCAAAAGTAGATTTCTGATATAAAACGCCATCTTTGCAGAATGTCTTCGTATTGGTAGGGTCATGTGGAAAGAGATGTTACAGTGTATTCTGTGAAATACAAGTATTTTGCTTATATTGATTAGTGTGGAGTAAGAGCATGTCAAGAGTATGTGAAGTGACTGGTAAAGCGCCAATGTCGGGAAATAATGTCTCGCATGCGAATAATAAAACCAGACGTCGTTTTTTGCCAAATTTGCATGAACGTCGCTTATGGGTAGAAGAAGAAAATCGCTTTGTAACTTTGAAGTTATCAGCGAAAGGCTTGCGCATTGTAGACAAGCTAGGGGTAAAGGCAGCATTGGAGCTGGTGAAAAAGCTAAAACAAAAGAAATGTAAATAAGCAGAGGGCATTATGGCTTCTAAAAAGCGAATCATTATTAAATTAGAATCAACAGCTGGCACGGGTTATTTTATTACAACACATAAAAACCCGACCAACGTTCCAGAAAAACTGGAGCGCAGGAAATTTGACCCTAAAGCTCGTCGACATGTTATTTTTAAAGAAAAGAAAGTAAAGTAAAAGGGTGTTTGATGGTGCGCGCAATGTTTTTTGGCGCGCACTATCTCAGGTACCCGTCATCCCGAGCGAAGCGAGGAGTCTCCTGCAGTTGGCGCAGTGCTAATGAAGGAAGATCCTTCGCTATGCTCAGGATGACGTGGGAAGTTATAGGGTGAGCAAGGGAGCAATATTTATGCACATTACATATACAGGGCACCACGTTGAAGTGACACCCGCTCTGAGGGCTTATGCTGAAGGGAAATTAAATAAATTAACACATCACAGTGAGCATATTACATCGCTGCACGTGGTCTTTTCACTAGAAAAGCTGGTGCAAATCGCAGAGGCAACGGTATCTGTAGCAAAAGCAGAAGTTCATGCGCGCGCTGAATCAGCAGATATGTATTCAGCGATTGATTTGTTAGTGGATAAATTAGACCGGCAACTCGTTAAATATAAAGAAAAGCGTCAAAACCATCGTGACCATGATGGTACTAAAGGTAGTGACGAGTAAAGTTGGAGCGTACGTGTTGCAGCAAACGGTAACGATTAAAAATAAATTAGGCTTACATGCACGTGCTTCAGCAAAATTTGTGTCCACAGCGCTGCGTTTTCAAAGTCAACTCGAGTTGGTAAAAGGCGAACAAGTGGTCAATGGAAAAAGCATCATGGCGGTGATGATGTTGGGTGCAGCGCAAGGTGTGGCATTGACCTTGAAAATCAACGGTGTTGATGAGGAAGCCATGCAAACCGCCTTGGTCAAACTGATAGAAGATCGTTTTGGTGAGCCGGATTAAAGACCACAAGCGCTTGCGTTTGCGGATTTAGACGATCTTGCCCTGAAGTATTGAGTTTCATAGCATAGTCAGATAGAATCGCTTGCTATTTTTTGTATAGGCACGTAGCTCAGTGGTAGAGCACCACCTTGACATGGTGGTGGTCGGTGGTTCGATCCCACTCGTGCCTACCATATTTTTTTATTTCCTTATATGATTGAATGAACTGGAGCTAGGAAACACCATGCTTACCCTTACGTTACCTGATGGGAAGACGCGCTCGTTTGATATGCCGTTGACTGCACTAGAGGTAGCCAAGCAGATTAGTCCTAGTCTTGCAAAACGCTCTCTGGTTGCTCGCGTGGACGATGAACTCGTAGACATGGGATATGAGATTACGCAAGACGTGCGTTTTGCGTTGTTTTCAGCTGAAACACCAGAAGGCTTAGAGGTTATTCGACACTCTACAGCACATTTGTTAGCGCAAGCGGTGAAACGCCTTTTTCCTGAAGCACAGGTGGCCATTGGGCCTGTGATTGAAGATGGCTTTTATTATGATTTTGCTGAGGTGCGACCTTTTACACCCGAAGATCTAGAAAAAATAGAAGCCATGATGCGTGAAATCGTGAGCGCAAACTTTCCAATCTCAAGACGAGTGTTGTCGCGAGTTGAAGCGACACAACACTTTCAGCAGCTAGGCGAACAGTTTAAAGCAAAAATCATTGAACAGATCCCCGTATCAGATGACGTCACTTTATATCAACAAGGCGAGTTTGAAGATCTATGCCGTGGTCCACACGTCCCCTCAACCGGGGCACTCAAAGCTTTTAAATTGTTGCGCGTTGCAGGCGCTTATTGGCGAGGCGATCACACCCAGCCCATGTTACAACGGATTTATGGAACCGCGTGGTCTGATAAAGCCGCACTTGACGCTTATCTGCACCGTATGGAGGAGGCCGCGTTACGTGATCATCGTAAAATTGGTAAAGCACTCGATTTATTTCATTTTCAGGATATTGCGCCAGGCATGGTGTTTTGGCACCCGAAAGGCTGGGCCATATATCAACAGCTTGAACAATACATGCGAAATCGCTTGCGCGATCAAAACTACTTAGAAATTAAAACACCGCAATTAGTCGATAAAGTTTTATGGGAAAAATCCGGACATTGGGAAAATTTTAGAGAATCCATGTTTGTGACACAAACTGAAAATCGTGACTATGCGGTCAAGCCCATGAGTTGCCCTTGTCATGTACAAGTGTATAACGCGGGTTTAAAAAGCTATCGTGATTTACCCTTACGCTATTCAGAGTTTGGCAGTTGTCATCGTTGCGAGCCCTCGGGTGCATTACATGGGTTGATGCGTGTGCGTGGGATGGTACAAGATGATGCGCATATTTTTTGTACTGATGCGCAAACACAAGCAGAAGTCGTCATGATGTTAGAGTTGGTGCAAACAACCTATCAAGATTTTGGCTTTGATAACATTTTATATCGTTTGGCCCTACGACCAGAAAAACGCGTAGGCTCAGATGAGCTGTGGGATAAAGCAGAAGCCACCTTGAAAGATGCCATGAAAGCCAAATCCATTGAATGGGTGAATGCGCCGGGTGAGGGCGCGTTTTATGGGCCAAAAATTGAGTGCTCTTTGGCAGATAGCATCGGCCGCATATGGCAGTGTGGGACCATCCAAGTTGATTTTTCCATGCCGGTTCGTCTAGAAGCAGAATACGTCGCTGAAGATGGTAGCCGGAAAACCCCGGTGATGTTGCATCGGGCAATTTTAGGTTCTTTTGAGCGCTTCATGGGAATTTTGATCGAGCACTATGCTGGAAAACTGCCACTATGGCTGTCGCCAGTACAAGTCATGGTGATGCCAATTAGTGAGCGTCAGGACGAATTTGTCACTTTTATTGCAACGCAGTTGAAAAAAAATGGAATTCGAGCGGAATTTGACTTGAGAAATGAGAAGATTGGCTTTAAAATTCGCGAGCATACATTGCAACGGGTTCCTTATTTATTTGTTGTCGGCGCAAAAGAAGTCGAGCAACAAACCGTGTCTGTGAGGACGCGCGAAGGGGAAGACTTGGGTGTGTATTCGATTGAAAGCATGGTGCAAGCCTTAAATAAGGCAATATTGCAGCGATGTTCGTTGGTGAATGTATTGGAGGATTGAACTATTACTGTCTCAGCTAAGCGTGAAAGTGCTCGTGCGCGAGTGAATGAACATATTACTGTTGTAGACGTACGACTGATTGATGCCGAGGGTAATCAGCTTGGTATCGTTGCTACTCAAGAAGCGTTACGTCTTGCGCTTGAGCAAGAACTTGATTTGGTTGAAATTTCTCCAACTGCCCAACCACCTGTTTGTCGAATCATGAACTATGGAAAGTTTTTGTTTGAGTTAAATAAAAAACAAAACGTTGCTAAAAAGAAGCAAAAACAAAATCAAGTGAAGGAGTTAAAGTTTCGACCGACCACGGAAGAAGGGGACTATCAGGTAAAACTACGCAACCTGACTCGTTTTCTCGAACATGGTGACAAGGTTAAAATCACGATTCGTTTTCGTGGCCGTGAGGTTGCCCATCAAGATCTGGGAATGCGCATGATTGAGCGTTTACAGGTTGATATCGCGGAACACGCGGTGGTTGAGCAGCATGCTAAACGCGAGGGTCGGCAAATTGTCATGGTCTTAGCGCCTAAGAAAAAATAAGGGCAGATTATAGCTTGATGGTGACTACTCGCACGTCATCCCGAGCGCAGCGAGGGATCTCCAATCAAATGGCGCTATGCCAAATTCAGGAGATTCCTCGCTGCGCTCGGGATGACGTGCGGAGATGATGACAAGCCATAAGATGAATGTTATACTGCGCGCCATTAAGGGCCGTTGTATCAATTAATTTGCATCTCATGAGTTGAGATAGAATGCGGAGTAGAGTAAAATGCCAAAATTAAAGTCACATCGAGGGGCTGCGAAGCGTTTTCGAAAGACAGGTAGTGGAGCAGTTAAATGCCGAGGGGCTTATCGTAATCATATTTTGACTAAAAAAACCACTAAACAAAAGCGACATTTGCGCATTGCGTCAACTCACTTGAAACCATGTGATGCACGACTTGCAAAACGTATGTTGCACGGTAGTTAAGAGAGGGAATAAGCATGCCAAGAGTAAAACGTGGTGTCACAGCACGCGCGCGACACAAAAAAGTATTAAAGTTAGCGAAAGGCTATTATAGCTCGCGTAGCCGAACTTACCGTATGGCGAAACAAGCGGTGATTAAAGCCGGGCAATATGCTTACCGGGATCGCCGCCAACGTAAACGACAATTCCGTGCGCTATGGATTGTGCGTATCAATGCACAAGCAAGAGTATGTGGAATGTCTTACAGCCGTATGATGGCGGGTCTTAAAAAAGCAAGTATAGAGCTCGACAGAAAAGTACTTGCAGACATGGCTATTTTTGATAAAGCTGCATTTGCAGTTGTGGTTGATCAAGCCAAGGCTGCGCTCGCAGGTTAGGTCTACCCAGTAGACATCGTTTAACGCATATAGTCATCGTTAAACGCATATAGTCATTGTGAAGCGTATTTGTCATCGTTAAGCGTATTTGTCATCCCCGCGAAGGCGGGGATCCATCCAAGAATTGGCTCACGAGTTAAGCTAGGAATGGATCCCCGCCTTCGCGCGGATGGCGGACTTTTCTTAGGAAGTCATGATCTATGGATTCTCTCCAATCTCTCCTCGACGAAGCAAAACATGCGCTCGAACAAGCTGATACTCAAGAAGCACTCGAAACCGTTCGCGTCACCTATTTAGGAAAAAAAGGGAAATTAACCGACATTTTAAAAGGGTTAGTCTCACTGCCAGTTCAAGAACGTGCCAAAATCGGCCAGCAAGTGAATCAAGTGAAGCAGTCTCTCATTGCGCTCATTGAAGAAAAAAGACAAAGCTTATTAGATGCGGTGTTAGAGCAGAAAATGGCCGAAGATCAAACTGACGTGACGCTACCGGGTCAGAACCCTGATTTTGGTTCGATTCATCCGGTGAGTTTAATGCAGCGTAAAATGGTTGATTTTTTTATGCGCTTGGGGTTTGACGTGGTCCAAGGGCCTGAGGTTGAAACTGATTTTTACAATTTTGAAGCACTTAATATTCCATCACACCATCCAGCAAGGGCCATGCATGATACGTTTTATTTTGGCGATGGTCGCTTACTGAGAACGCATACTTCACCGGTTCAGATTAGAGCGATGCAAGGACAAACACCTCCTTTTCGTCTCATTGCACCTGGAAAAGTATATCGTTATGAATCTGATCTGACACATACACCGATGTTCCACCAGATTGAAGGGTTATATATTGATAAACATGTGACGTTCACCCATCTTCGTGGAATATTACAAGATTTTTTAAGTTTTATTTTCGAGAAAGAAACTGCCATCCGGTTTAGGCCGTCTTACTTTCCGTTTACAGAGCCTTCTGCAGAGGTCGATATGCAGTGTACTCGCTGTGAGGGCCGTGGTTGCCGTGTTTGTAAAGAAACAGGTTGGCTTGAAATGGGCGGTTGTGGCATGGTCCATCCCGCTGTTTTAAAAGCCGTGGGCGTTGATGGGGCTGTTTATCAGGGTTGGGCGTTTGGTATGGGGATTGATCGCTTGGCCATGCTCTATAGTGGCATTGATGATTTACGTGCATTATTTGAAAATGATATTGAGTTTTTAAAACAGTTTGGTGGGTTGAATACATGAAAGTCAGTGTGCAATGGTTACGTGAATGGATCAGTTCAGACTTAACAACACAAGAGATCGCAGCACGTTTGACGATGATTGGCTTAGAGGTTGATCAAGTCTATCCTGTTGCTGCTGAATTTTCAGGGGTTGTGGTCGCAAGGGTGATAGAAACTAAGCCACATCCTGAGGCAGATAAATTGACTCTGTGCCAAGTTGATGCAGGAGATGCCGCACCCCTATCTATTGTATGCGGTGCAGCCAACGTCAGAGCAGGACTCAAAGTTGCTCTGGCAACCCTTGGAGCAACGTTGCCGAATGGGATGACCATTAAGCCTGTGAAACTCAGAGGTCAACCGTCAGAAGGCATGCTGTGTTCTTTTCAAGAATTGGGAATGACTGACACAGCTGATGGCATCATGGAACTAGAACAAGATGCGCCAGTGGGTATGAATTTACGTGATTATTTAGGGTTAGATGATGAAGTCTTAGAGATTAGCCTGACCCCAAATCGCGGTGATTGCTTGAGTGTAGCAGGCGTTGCACGTGAACTGGGGGCGAAATTATCAACCTCTGTTTCTGACGTTGAAGTTAAATCTGTATCGGCATCTATCGACCAAACCATTGAAATTAAGGTTGAGGCTGTGGATGCTTGCCCCTTATATACGGGGCGCGTGTTAACTGAATTAAAACCAGGTGCAGTAACCCCCGTTTGGATGCAAGAACGCTTGCGTCGAGCGGGGATTCGTCCAGTGCATGTGGTTGTAGATGTGACTCAATATGTGATGTTAGAGCTGGGGCAACCCATGCATGCCTTTGATGCTGAAAAAATTGATGGGGGGCTTGTTGTTCGTCAGGCCTTACCACAAGAAAAATTAACATTGCTAGATGGGCAGTGTGTCGAATTAAGTTCGTCTGCGTTAGTGATTGCTTCCAAACAGGGCGCAGTTGCTTTAGCGGGGATCATGGGCGGACAAGACAGCGCTGTCTCTGATGAGACAACGTCTGTGTTTTTAGAAAGTGCTTTTTTTACGCCACACTCGATCATGGGGGTGGCTAGACTTTACGGTTTAGTGAGCGATGCGTCCTATCGTTTTGAACGAGGTGTTGACCCGACGCTACCATTGCGAGCACTGGAGCGGGTCAGCGCATTACTTCAAGAGATCACACACTGCAAGCTGGGTCCGGTGATCACAATAAAACAAAAAGAGAGCCCTTGGTTTCAGCCAAAAGAAGTACTTTTTAACCCGGACAGTGTTGAAAGGCGGATTGGTTTAAAGGTACCAGAGTCTTCAGTGTTGCAAATTTTAGCATCATTGGGATTTAACGTCTCTCAACAGAATCCATCCGCGTGGCGTTTAACCGTGCCTAGCTATCGTTTTGATATTGCGATAGAAGAAGATGTGATTGAAGAAATTATTCGTATCTATGGTTATGACAAGCTTCCCATTGGACAAATTCAAGCGCCGTTGCGCGTAGGCACATGCGATCCACTCGGTGTGCTTGAAGACCGTGTTGTGAATTGCTTTGCCTCATTAGGCTATCGACAATGCATGAATTACGCGTTTGTTGATCCACAACTACAAAGTTTACTTTTTCCGGAGAGGGCGGGGTTGATGTTGGCTAACCCGTTGTCACCCGAGTTGTCACAAATGAGAACGAGTCTATGGCCTGGGTTACTTGCCGCCATGTCGTATAATTTAAATCGTCAACATGAGGCCATCGCTCTGTTTGAAACGGGGCGAGTGTTTGATGTGAGTTCCGAAACATTAAAAGAAATTCCGATGGTTGCTGCAGTGTTAACCGGCTCGAAAGGCGTGTTTGAGTGGGGCAGTGATACACGGTCGTTCGACTTTTTTGATTTGAAAGGGGCCGTTGAAGCGCTGTTGAAGACTTTTTCTGTAGACACGCTGAGTTTTGAAGCTGCCACGCATGTCACGCTACATCCAGGTAAAACAGCACAGCTGGTCTTAGACGGAGAAGTGATTGGTTATTGCGGCGTCTTGCACCCGCGTATTGCTCAGATGCTTGATGTCACCACTGAAGTTATGCTGTTTGAATGTCAGCAAAGTGCTTTGTTGAAGAAAACCGTAAAGCCCTATCGTGAGACCTCTAAGTTTCCACAAATCAGACGAGATCTTGCGTTAATTGTAGATAAGCAGGTTGCTTTTGCTGAGATAGAAGCGGTGATTCGTTCGATAGATCACCAAGATAAATTGAAAGCCATTCATGTGTTTGATGTGTATACGGGTGAGCCGATTCCTAAAGACAAAAAAAGTATTGCTATTGCGTTGTTGATGCAAAGTCAGGTGAAAACGTTAAATGAGCCAGAAGTGAATGCCTATATTAGTGCTATAATTGAAGCATTAGATAAAAAATTATCTTGTATACTACGGGATGGCACATCATGACAGCACTCAGTAAAGCAGAAATTTCAAACTCTTTAACGAGAGAATTTGAAATAAGCAATAAAGACGCATCACTTGCAGTCGATTGTTTTTTTGATGTCTTAAGCGGGGTATTGGTAGAGGGGCAAGACGTCAAGATCTCTGGTTTTGGAAACTTTGTCGTTAAAGAAAAAAAAGCAAGACCAGGCCGAAATCCGAAGACAGGAGAGCCTGTGGTCGTGAGTGAGCGCCGTGTAGTGACGTTTAAGTCAGGTATAAAATTAAAGAAGTATGTGGGGTCGAAGAGCTAATCATCACACAATACTTGTAGAATGTCTTGATTTTAGTTAGAATCGCACGACTTAAGATAGCGTTAAAAATAGAGAGTTGGAGAAGCGTCAATGAAAACAGTGAGTACGAAGCCACATGAAGTAAAACGAGATTGGCTTGTGGTGGATGCGGCTGATAAAGTTTTAGGTAGAATTTCAACTGAAATAGCCAGAAGATTGCGCGGCAAACATAAAGCAGAATACACACCCCATGTTGATACGGGTGATTTTGTGATTGTGATTAATGCTGAAAAAGTGCGAGTGACTGGTAAAAAATCAACTGATAAATTATATCATCACCACACCGGGCATCCTGGTGGCATAAAATCCATTAGTTTTGAAAAACTACAAGCAAAAAATCCGACTCGGATTATTGAACATGCTGTGAAAGGAATGTTGCCTAAAAATCCATTGGGCAGACAAATGTACCGAAAATTAAAAGTCTATACAGGATCGGTTCATCCTCATACGGCACAGCAACCTATCGAATTAGCGATCGAGGAATAACCATGGCAGCAGCAAAAAAACAGTATTATGGCACAGGCCGTCGTAAGAGTTCAGTGGCGCGCGTCTTTATGCGTCCTGGAAAGGGCAGCGTTTCAGTGAATCAACGTACGATTGATGAATATTTTTGCCGAGAAACCGCGCAAATGATTATCAATCAGCCGCTTGAAGTGACTGACATGCTCAATAAATTTGACATTTATGTGACAGTGAAAGGTGGCGGAACATCTGGCCAAGCTGGCGCGATTCGTTTGGGCATTGCTAGAGCGCTGGTTGCCTATGATGAGCTAGATATGGTTGAAGGCAGTGAGCCTAACCCTCAGTCTTTCAGACGTCGTTTACGTGCAAAAGGGTTATTAACTCGTGATGCGCGTTGTGTTGAGCGTAAAAAAGTCGGCTTGCATAAAGCTCGACGTGCTACGCAGTATTCTAAACGATAGAGATTACCGTCCACTCGAAAACTTCCGCTCCCTAACGGTCGCGGCTCGGATTTCGAGTGGACGATACCAATCACAAAGGGTACAAAACAGAAAGAGTGGTCAATGGACAAGCCGCTTCAAGAGAATGAATCTCAATCCCCTGATGACGCTGTTGATGAGTCTAAGCGTCAGTTCTTAATTAAAAGTGTTTGTGTCTTAGGCGGGGTCGGTGCTGCATGTGCCATGACGCCTTTTATTACCTCTTGGTTACCCAGTGCAAAAGCGGAAGCTGCTGGCGCGCCTGTTCAAGTCGATATCAGTCAAATTGAGCCGGGTCAACAAGTGACGGTTGAATGGCGAGGTAAGCCGGTTTGGATTATTCGGCGAACCGCTGCCATGATCAAAAGCCTGAATGACGATGTGGGGTTGCTACGCGATCCGGATTCGTTTGTCGAACAACAACCTCTTTATGCTAAAAATAAATACCGTTCGCTGCGTCCTGAACTATTAGTCTTAGTGGGTATTTGCACGCATTTAGGGTGCTCACCAAAATACACACCGCTCCCGCAAGAGCTGGGGCCGGATTGGCCGGGTGGATTTTATTGTCCGTGTCATGGGTCGCTCTTTGATTTAGCCGGGCGTGTGTTTAAAGGTGTGCCTGCACCCATTAATTTGGAGGTTCCGCCTTATCGGTTTTTAAATGATCAGACAATTTTAATTGGTGAAGATGAAAAAGGAAATGCACCATGAATGCTTTTTTATCTTGGATAGATGCAAGATTACCCATCAAACGTGTGTGGCGATCTTATGCAAGTCATTACCCGGTGCCTAAGAATTTAAATTTTTATTATGTATTTGGCGCACTTGCCTTATTGATGTTGGTGAATCAGCTGTTAACTGGGTTGTGGTTGACGATGTTTTATACCCCAACGGCTCAGCAGGCATTTCAGTCTATTGAATATATCATGCGTGATGTGCGTTTTGGTTGGTTACTTCGTTATCTTCACTCTACGGGTGCATCGCTTTTTTTTATTGTGGTGTACTTGCATTTATTTCGTTCTTTGTTGTATGGATCTTATCAAAAGCCCAGAGAGTTGGTGTGGTTGCTGGGGATGGGGTTATTGGTATTGCTCATGATGGAGGCTTTCTTTGGTTATTTATTGCCCTGGGGACAGATGTCGTATTGGGGGGCGCAGGTGATCACCTCATTATTTAGTGCGATTCCTTATGTTGGCAATGATTTGGTGACGTGGATCCGCGGAGATTATACAGTCGCGAATGCAACCTTACAGCGGTTTTTCGCCTTACACGTGGTGGCAATTCCGTTGTTATTGATAGGATTGGTGTATTTACATATTGTGTCTCTGCATCATGTGGGATCAAATAACCCCCAAGGAATAGACATCAAGAAACATTGTGATGAGACGGGGTGGCCCTTAGATGCCGTTCCCTTTCATCCTTATTACACCCTCAAAGATACCATGGTGGCGGTGGGGTTTTTGATCTGTTTTTTTGCCATTGTTTTTTTCTTTCCTGATATGTGGGGGTATTTTTTAGAGCCTGATAATTTTATTCCTGCAAATCCTATGGTGACACCTGATCATATTGCACCAGCTTGGTATATGACCCCGTTTTACAGTATTTTACGCGCCATTCCTAATAAATTGTTAGGTGTGTTTGCGATGGGTTTATCTATTATCTTATTGGTGGTTTTACCCTGGCTTGACGGGAGTCCGGTTAAAGCCATGCGTTACAAGGGATGGTTATCTCGTTTAGCGCTGATATTGTTTGTATTGAGCGTTTTGATCTTAGGGTATTTAGGGACCCAACCGGTGACGCCGATGAATCAATGGATGTCGCGCTTGGCGATGGTGGGGTATTTTATTTATTTTCTTGCAATGCCTTTTTATTCACGCTTTGAGGCGGTTAAGCCTGTGCCTGAGAGGATAGGGTTATGAGAGCGAGTCTGGTACGTCATCCCGAGCGCAGCGAGGGATCTCCTGCCATCTGGTGGAGATCCCTCGCTGCGCTCGGGATGACGTGTGCTCAGCTTGGGATGATGTGCATCCTAGGGATAGCCTACTCTACGTCAATTTCCCACTTACCTTTTAGTATCAATACACAAAACACCCAGGCCCTGCAACGTGGGGCACGATTTTATATGAATTACTGTTCAGGATGCCATTCGTTACAATACATGCGCTATAACCAACTCGCCAAAGGCTTAGGATTGCTACGCTTTGATGGGGCGGTGGATGAGCCACTTTTATTGAACAACCTTGTGTTTACCCAATCCACCCTGCAAGCGCCTATTCGCGTGAGCATGCCCGCGAAAGACGCAAGGCAATGGTTTGGGGTAATGCCACCTGATCTGTCGCTGGTTGCCCGCTCAAGAGGGCCTAGGTGGATTTATGCTTATTTACAAGGGTTTTATGATGATCCTAAGCGGCCTTTTCATAGTAATAATCTTATTTTCCCAGATGTTGGCATGCCTGATGTGTTAGCGCCGTTAAAAGGGCGGATGTTGCTACAAAAAGGAGAAGTGGCTGGTTTAGTGAGGGTAGAGCCCGGAAGTATGACGGCGGCAGAGTTTGAGCAGTCACTACAAGATCTGATTACTTTTTTGGTGTATGTAGGGGAGCCGACGCGGGATTTGCGGCGGATGATAGGCGTTGGGGTGATTGCGTTTTTAAGCGTGTTGTTTGTGTTGTTGTTTTTATTGAATCGTATGTATTGGCGAAGGGTGCATTGAGCTGGGGTTGTTTGGATTGTAGTGATTTTACTTATTTTCAAAGGGGCGATTGGGTGAGGGCTGGGCGGGGGATGTTGATGGTTCTTTTTTAGGTGTTCTCATTTGATCGTACGTTGTTGAGGTGACCTCATCATTTATAGTTGAGACATAATTCTCAGTAGCTGAGATATAATTCTTTGTACTTGGATCCATGAGCGCATTGTTAAATGCTTTTAACGATCTTGTTGCGCCTGGTTCTGCTTTGAAAAAACGAGCTTCTCTTACTCTACTTGCTTCGCTTATGAAAGCTTGTAGAGCTGTGGCTTGTGTTTCTGGTGTTTCTGCACGTTCAAAACTTTCTTTTAAATTAGTAAGATTTTTTACTTTTTCATCTTTTCCCGTAGAGAACCAAGCGAGCCCGTTGCATGCCTCGATTGCTTTTCCCATTGCATATTTTATGCTGAATTTTGTATCGTAACTTAGTATTGGGGCGGAAATAGGTCTGGATTTAAGTCGGGTTGTGGTTTGATCTTTTTGTTTTTCTGATGTTTTAATATTAGTATTGGGTTGAGGCTCAAAGTTGGTTTTAGATTTCGATTTATTTTCATCAAAGATGTTGTTTAACCTGGTTGCCGGAGATGCTTGAGCAGCTCGGGCAGCTTGGGCAGCTTGGGCAGCTTTGGCAGCTTTGGCAGCTTTGGCAGCTTTGGCAGCTTGGGCAGCTTGGGTAGCTTGGGCAGCTTGAGCAGCTTGAGCAGCTTGAGCAGCTTGAGCAGCTTGAGCAGCTTGAGCAGCTTTGGCGTCTTGAGCAGCTTTGGAGGATTGGTTTGGGGTTTTGGACGTGGTTTGTGAGTTTAGTTCCCTGTCATAATCAAATTTTTGTATCGTATCACTTAGAACTGCAAATGCGGCACCAATTTGTTGAAAGGCGTCTGTCGCTTGCTTTTCATTACCGGGATGTTTATCTGGATGCCATATTAAGCCTAGTTTGAAATAGGCTTTTTTGATCTCACCCTGACTTGCTGAGCGAGGGATGCCTAATGTATCGTAATGGGTGGGTTCTGGCATAGGATAACATGAATCAAATAGACCGTAATCTAATTATAGATCATTAGCCTAAAAATTGCGCAGCAAGATGCAAAAATATGGGCAATTATATTGGGGCGTGTTTACATTTAACCCTGCACGTATACCCTCGGTGTTCTTAATGACGTCAGGAAAACGTAGGGTGGACAAAGGAGCCCCATGATGATCTTGTAGAATACTGCGTTCTTTCGGGCGACGTGTCCACCGGTGACTCGGGGCTGTTCGAGCGCTTTAGGCGGTCCGAGTGATCGGTGGACACGTCGCCTGAGGGTTTCTGCTAACCGGGTCATTTAGTGTTAGGCTCCTTTGTCCACCCTACAGCGTTCGGTGTTATAACTAACATGCGAGCAGTTATTTTTTTAGGATAAGAAACTAATGAAGCAAACTCTTTTGCTTGTTATGGTGGCATTACTGTGCATATGCAATGCAGGCGTAGCGATGCAATCGCAGCTGAATGCTCTAAAACCCAGTGATAATACAAGCGAACAAATTGGTAACAGTTATTTTATATCTGATTTGAAAGAGCCAATTAGTCAAATTGGTGGAGCAATTGAGTCGTATCAATTTCATTCAGAGATTTATGATTCGCTTCTTTATGTCTTTTTCAATCAATTGATGGCGAATCATGTTTTTTACGAAGTGCGTGCTTATGGGGTGTATAATTATCTCAGTCAGATTTTAGTGCCTGATTCACAGGCACTAACCAGCCGTTCAACAGCTCTTCAGCAACATCTTCTTGGATACGGGGGGGTTGGAATTTTAGGGTATAACATCAATATTACGCCAGATGTAGCGATGCTGCCATCGATTCGGGTAGGGGCACTCACGAATACATTTATCGCTTACACAGATTCTTTAGGTAATAACATAGGTTCAAACGATTATACCGTTTCGATCGGGACTAAATTATCGAAACGCTGTTCTGATGTATTTGCAGTATATGGGTTAGGATTTATAGGTTATCAATGGAGTTTAATCACCGGAAATGGTGTCTTTGCGCATAAGGCGCAAGCGAATGCTAATGTTTATTTTGTAGGTCTAGAAGGTGGCGCACCTTATAAAATGACTAAAGCGTTGAGTCTCACCCCATACTTACAGTATGTTCCTGCATGGGTTAATTTAAACAATCCTGCAAGACGTGCAACGTCTGCATTTGGCCAACCGAGCGGCGCCGTTACTGTTTATGGTTTTAAGGTGGGTTATGAGTTTTAGCTTTCAGTTGTCTGATCGGTCATAATTAAATTTTTATAGCAAAGACATGAGAGCGCAACAGTGATTGATCAGGATTATTGGGTCTATATCTTACAGTGTGAAAACAATACTTATTACACCGGCTATACAAACGATCTAGCTAAGCGCTATCAAGCTCATATGGATGGGGTTGGCAGTAAATACACCCGTAGCTTTAAACCGCTGAAGATTGCACAAAGCTGGGAAATTCATGGGGGGAAGGCTTTGGCAATGGCTGTGGAGCGTTATATTAAGACATTGTCGCGTCGTGAGAAAGAGGAGATTGTGGCTGATCCGTCGATGATTGACGCTGTTGTGTTGACGTTGTTAAAAATCAAGGATAGAGAGCTAGAATCTTGAGATCCGACATTTTTTGATTAACGCTCATGTGGCATCTATAATTAATGATAATGACCACTTTGGCTAATTAATCCTATATTTCGCACCAATGTAGCAAGTTTTTATAATTAGAATAATCGATTTCGACATGTTTTAAGTCCAAAGGTAAACCATATATTTGAAGCGCGTGTTGACCAAAATAAGCAATGATTCGGCGGTGAACTTTTTTAAC
>JAPLRL010000048.1 GCA_026399205.1 Gammaproteobacteria bacterium | reverse complement strand
TTTACCACATTGTCCAAATAAAGTTCCATCGAAAGCTTCCCCATAAAAATGTCCCTTTTTTATGTTCGGTAACATTATTTATGATGCAACGAATCAAAAAATTCCTGCTTTGGGTAACATTCTTTATGATGCAACTCGCCAACCTACGGGCTTTAAACACACTTCCCCATACATGAACTATACTGATCATAAAATCATATAAAATGATCGATCAGGAGAACACCATGACTACCGTAGGCAGCTATCTAGGCAAGCGTTTGCTAGAACTCGGGATGAAAGAATACTTCGCTATTCCAGGTGATTATAATTTATCACTGCTAGATGAATTACTCACCGTATCAGAATTAAAGATGATCAACTGTTGTAATGAGTTGAACGCGGGGTATGCTGCGGATGGTTATGCGCGGGTAAAGGGTGTTTCTGCACTGGTGGTGACGTATGGTGTGGGTGGCTTAAGTGCGCTGAATGCGGTGGCGGGGGCTTATGCAGAAAATCTGCCCTTGATCGTGATTTCTGGTGGGCCTAATACCAACTCCGTGCAAGATGCAGAAATTTTACATCATACCTTAGCGACAGAAAACTATCATTTTGTGCGAGCCATGTATGACCATGTGACGGTGCAGTCTATTTTTATTCACCGTCCTTGTGACGCGCCCATGCAAATTGATACGGCGATTGCTTTAGCGCTTGATAAGAAAAAACCGGTGTATATTGAAATTGCCTGTAACATTGCAGGAGAGGCTGTATCTGAGCCGACAAAACGTGCATTGAATTCGAAACGATTGAGTGATACCTCATCTTTAAAGGCGGCGGTAGAAGATGCGGCTGCGCGGTTTAACGCAGCAACTAAGCCTGTGATGGTTGTGGGTAGCCAAGCACGGTCTTGTGAGGCGACTCAGCAGATTGAAGCGTTTAGTCTCGCGACTGGCTATGCTATGGCAGTGATGCCTGATGCCAAAGGGTTTGTGTCAGAGCAACATCCAAACTATATTGGGATGTATTGGGGGCCGGTGAGTTCACCTGGTTGCGGCGCCATTGTTGAGTCTAGCGATCTTTATTTTTTTATTGGACCCAATTTTAATGATTACACGACCGTGGGTCATATTTGTAATCTGAATCCTAAAAAGCAAATTATCATTGGAAAGGGGCAGGTGTCTGTTGCAGGCAACGTGTATACGAACGTCTACACGAATGATTTTTTATCTGGTTTAAAAAAGGCCTGTCAATTTAACGACGCTTCATTGAAAGCTTATCAGCGGATTGTCAGTTTGTCTGCTGTTGACGCGCACCCTAGAGATTTAAAAACCCCAGTGACCACTCGGTTTTTATTTGAGCAAATTCAGGCGCTACTTTCCGATAAAATGGCAGTTTTAGCTGAAACGGGTGATTCATGGTTTAACGCGCTGCAATTAAAGCTACCCGTAGGGTGTCAATTCGAAATTCAGTTGCAATATGGTTCCATTGGTTGGTCTGTTGGTGCGTTACTCGGGATGCAAGCCGCGTTTGGACATGAAAAGCGAGTGATTGCCTGTATTGGTGATGGCTCATTTCAAATGACGGCTCAGGAAGTCTCAACCTTGATCAGGTATGATTATCATCCTATTATTTTTCTCATGAATAATGCGTCTTATACCATTGAGGTTCAAATTCACGATGGTCCTTATAATGTGATTAATAATTGGCATTATGCTGATTTGGTGAAGGTTTTTAACGGTGATTCGGTAGGGGCAAAGGCATTTAAAGTTAAAACGCATCAAGAGTTGCTAGATGTGCTAGAGCAGGTTAAGCATATCAAAGCGCTCTGTTTTGTTGAGGTGTTACTAGATAAAGATGATTGTAATCAGAGTTTACTTGAGTGGGGTGCCCGAGTGGCAACCTATAATGGTCGTCGTCGTCGCGAAGGTTAAAAAAAGTGGGGATTCTCTTGACGTAGCGTCGATCAATGAATAGAATCTGCCGTTTAGTTATTTTTATGTGTGAGGAAAAGTTGCATGCCTACGGTTCGTGTTAAAGAAGGTGAACATCCAGAGTACGCATTACGCCGTTTCAAGCGTTCTTGTGAAAAAGCAGGTATCTTGACGGAATTGCGTCGTCGTGAGTTTTATGAAAAGCCTACTGCAGAGCGTAAACGTAAAAAGGCTGCGGCAGTGAAGCGTTATTTGAAAAAGATGTCTCGAGACGTGTCTCCTAACGCTACACGTCGTCGTCGCTCATAACATAAGGGTGATGATGTCGCTGCAAGCGCGTTTACAGCAAGATGTGAAAGACACCATGCGGGCGAAAGACAGCAAAAAGCTCGGTGTTCTGCGTTTGTTGACGGCAGCGATTAAGCAAATTGAAGTGGACGAGCGGATTACGGTTGGGGACGACCGTCTTCTGCAGATCCTCGACAAACTTGCAAAGCAAAGAAAAGAATCCATTGCTCAATTTCAAACAGCCAATCGCCAAGATTTGGTTGAAAAAGAAGAGTACGAACTCGAGTTAATCAAAACATATCTGCCTGTTCCATTAACAGAGGAAGCGATCTTAAGCTTAATTGAGACGACGATCAGTCAAGCTGGTGCGACTACCGCAGCTGATATGGGGAAAGTGATGGCTATCCTTAAACCTCAGATACAAGGTCGTTGTGACATGGGGAGAGTGAGCGCTATCGTTAAGGTACGTCTCCAACCTTCTTAATGCACGCACCAACTGCTACTATTCCACAACCTTTTATTGATGAAGTGCTTGAACAGTCAGACATTGTGACTGTCATTGATGAGCATGTGCCTTTAAAAAAGCAAGGAACGAGTTTTGTTGCTTGTTGTCCTTTTCACCATGAAAAAACCCCTTCTTTCAATGTGATCCCTAGAAAGCAATTTTATTATTGTTTTGGCTGTGGGGTGAGTGGCAATGCGATCAGTTTTTTGATGGCGCATTTACATTTAGGGTTCATCGACGCCTTAGAGTCGCTTGCTGCCCGCTTGGGAAAAACTGTGCCCAAGGTGGCGAGCGATACGTTCGTCAAACAAAAAAATCAACGCCCTTCTTTGTATGCGCTGCTTGAGAAAGTGAGCCATTATTATCAGCAAACACTGCGCACCCAAGGCTCAGCAGCAGAGGCCTATTTAGTCAATCGTGGGGTGTCGAAGGAGTTGATCGCGCGCTATCAACTCGGCTATGCGCCAAACGCATGGCAAGCCCTTGAAACTCACTTTAAGAAAGAACGACAGGACTTGTTAGCCACGGGGATGTTGGTTCAAAAAGACGATGGAAAAACCTACGATCGTTATCGTCATCGGGTGATGTTTCCTATACAAGATAGACAGGGCCGGGTGATTGGGTTTGGGGGGCGCGTGCTTGAAGCTGATCTTAAGCCCAAATATTTAAACTCTCCTGAGACCACGCTATTTCATAAAGGCCAGGCGCTCTATGGCTTGTTTCAAGTGTTACAAAAGCCTGAGCCTGCCCAAGTGATTTTGGTGGTAGAAGGGTACATGGATGTGATTTCACTGGCCCAGTTTGGCATTGATTTTGCGGTAGCGACATTAGGGACGGCGACCACGGCGGCGCATTTACAACTCTTGCATAAATACACTCATAAAGTGATTTTTTGTTTCGATGGGGATGAAGCCGGTCGAAAAGCGGCGTGGCGCGCTTTGGAGAATAGCTTGCCGATGGTGAGTGCCGACTTAGAATTGGCCTTTATGTTTTTGCCGGCAGAGCATGATCCTGATTCGTTTGTGCGCGCGGAGGGTCGCGACGCCTTTTTAGCCTCGATGGCAAAAGCACAGGCCTTGAATGAGTTCTTTTTTGAGCATTTGACTGCCAATGTGGCCATCGATACTTTGGCGGGAAAAAGCCAATTGCTGCAGCAGGCGATATCTTATTTGAAACATATCCCAGACGGGGTCTATCGTACCTTATTACTGGATCAATTATCCCGTATCAGTCGCATAGAGTCTGAGCGCATTCAACAATTGATGAAGGGTTACGCACTGCCAGAGACTGAGAATAAGCGTTCATCATTAAACGTAGGCCGCTCCCCATTGCGAATCGCCATTGCTTTGTTATTACAATATCCAGAACGCTTTTCTGGACGCATCAGCCCATCGGTCTTAGAGGTGATGAGTGAAGAGCAAGGGATAGCCGTATTACACGGCCTTATTGCCTATTTGAATCAAGGAAAACCAGTGACTACCGCTTTGTTGACAGAACAATGGCGTCAAACCCCATGGTTTGATTCTGTGCAGAAATTAAGTTACTGGGATCATCAAGTGCCAGAAGAAGCCATTGAGCAGGAATTTGATGATGTGATTATCTTTTTAAATCGCCAATATGTAGACAAACAAATACAGCAATTGCTATCGACCTCACGTTTAAAGGGCTTACAGGTTGAGCAACAACATGCGTTGCAAGAGCTGCTTAAGAAGCGCCATCAACTGGCTTGAGTTGCCCAGTAAAATACTGATGTAAAATGCTCGTCAATAATGTTGCATAAGGCAATCCTTGGCGCATGGCCATAGCTTGGGCTTTTTCTATATCCCACTCAGTCATACGGATATTGACTCGTTTTACCTTATTACCCCGTTCTTGAAAAATTTTGGCAATACGTTGGATTTCGGTACCTTCATCTTCAATAGCCTCATAACCACCAGATTCTAAAGCCAAGATCATGTCTTTATCGTCTTGTTCAATCTGAGTTTTTTTATTACGCATCATGACCTCCGTGACTGTATTTTTTATGTAGCTCTCGCGATGGATAAAGTGTTTTTAGAAAAATTTTGTTTTCGTCCTCTACAAATGGCACCGCGTACGTATACCCATCGATAAAAACCACAAAAATATGTTGATGTGCATATTTCGGCTCCTTACCCTTCACGATTCCTAGCAAATAACCGTTTTGAATGGCCACATAGATATCTTCAAAACCAATGCCTCTTTCTGCAATAAGTTTCGCATTTTTTTCATCACTCCATTCTATATGCTTCTCAAAATTCATATAAAAACTCTTATTTTTGCGTGGTATTGTAGACCACGTAAATCGTTTGGTCAAATTTTTTGGCCGTGCATCCTCCACGGTGCTCAGCAGTGGCCGAAAATTAAGAGCCCAAATCTTGGATGTCAGGTTTGATCGGTTTAGCGCACTCAATCTTAGCAATTTCATGACAATGCTCAGGGCAATCTGAAGAGGTTGATGCTGAGCAGATCAAATAACCACAATCAACCCGATATTGCAGAATACATAACTGACGGTTATACAAAGACACATCATCAGGCATATCGTCATCTATAGGCATGGCTAGAGCAGTGAAGCTGAAGAGCGCAAGAGCAGAACAAACGATCCATTTCATGGGGTAGTCCTTTTTATCTGTGATGATGAGCCTAAATCAATTGTAGTTGAAGATACGAGTTGGCGCTATCGGGCGGATGTTTTAATTGTATGCGGAATCGCATTAGGGTTGGGTATATATTAAAGGTGCGGAAACTCCTTTTGCAGCTCACTGCGCATGAGTTCCAGTGTTTTTTGATTTTTTAGAATTAATAAAATGGTGTCGTCTCCTGCAATGGTGCCTAATAAGATTTGCTCTTGATTTAACGCAGCAACGCCCGCTACATATTTTTGATCGAGATAAAAAGCAACACTGCTAGCCTGGCCCGGCGCTGTATGCAATATCAGGAGGCCAAAATCGGAAATATCCATTTTAAGAATGAGGGGTAAATGGATGGGGGCAGGGGTGACACATTGATAGTGGCCGCCGATTTTTGCGATGTTTAATTTTTTTAAGCGCCTGGATACCGTGGCTTGTGGAATATCTAAGTTGCGACGCTGTAGATGCGTTTGGAGCTCGGCTTGTTCGGTAATGCGCTCTTGTTGAATGATGGCGAGGATGTGGTTGTCTAAAGAGTGGTCGTGGGACATGTGTTAATTCCAATGATTGCATATCCAAATTATATTCACTTTGTGGTTGACAATGCAAGAATTGATTTGTTATACTCATTTTTTGAATAAGTTATGGATATATATTCTAAATGAGCACAATAAAATGGGTTTTTATTCTGGGGGTCTCTCTTATTCTATTTGGATGTAACCAATCTCCAAAAGAAAATACGCTGGTTGTTGCCACATCCGGAGAATATCCACCCTTTGAATATTTAGAAAAGGGGGAACTCAAAGGGTTTGATATTGATCTGGCCACGTTGGTTGCAGCAGCAATGGGAAAAACAGTGGTTTTTGAAAACATGCAATTTAGTAGCATTTTACCTGCATTAGATGCAAAGCAGGTCGATATCGCGATTTCAACCATTACCATCACGCCAGCACGCGCTGCGCAATTTTCATTGAGTCGAGCTTATTTTTATGAGCAGATGGCCATGGTTTATAAGCAAGATGGCGTGATTCATGGGCAGCAAGATCTGTGTCAACAAAAAGTGGCTGTGCAGTTAGGGACAACCATGGCGATTTGGATGAAAACCGATATGAGTTGTGCCGAGTTGGTGTTGATGAACAGTAACCCACTGGCCATTGAAGCCTTGAAAGCGGGGCATGTGGGTGCCGTGGTGATGGATGGAACGCAAGCGAAGATTTTTAGTCAACATACGGTTGGCTTGGCTTTTCAAGCCATTGGCAAGGCGAAAGATGGGTATGGCATTGCGTTGGTAAAGGATTCCAAACTACTGCCTAAAATCAATGAGATTTTAATTAAGCTGGAGCAGTCTGGGCAAATTGAAAAACTGAAGAAGAAATGGTTGGGGGAATAATGGGCGCACTTTAACGCTCGAATACCCCCTCTCCCGCGCTAGAAGTGTGAGTAGTATGTTGATGTCCTTCGCGGGGGAGGGTTGGGGAGGGGGTAAAATCGTGTAAACCCCCTCCCCAACCCTCCCCCGCGTTCAAGATCGAATCTCCATCGAGGTTCATCGCGCGGGAGAGGGGGCGAATCGGAGTAAAATTAAAGATGTGTGTATAGATTAAGGTCGGGGATTGAAAGGAGGAGAGAGATATGAATTCATTTATGACATTTTTAATGTTTATAGGCCAAGGCTTAGGATTGACGCTTTTGCTCCTGGTCGGCAGCGTCATCCCAGGGCTCCTGATTGGCGGTGTGCTTGCACTTGCAAGATACCATCACAAAGCAACGTTCTTGATTGAGCAGTGGATCTCCGTCGTTAGGGGGACGCCTGTGATGTTGCAATTGAGTGTGGTGTATTTTATTTCCCCCTCCCTTTTAGGTATCAACTTAGGCGTGATTGGTGCCGGGATTTTGACGTTTGGTCTTAATAGTAGTGCTTATTTTGCTGAGATTTTTAGATCAGGGATTGAAAGCATTCCTAAAGGGCAGTTCTATGCTGCCAAAAGCTTGGGTATACCCGCGTTTTATTGCTGGAAAGACATCATTTGGCCACAGGTGTTGCACCGTGTCTGCCCGGCACTTTTGAATGAAGTGGTTTCGTTAACGAAAGACACTGCGTTGATTTCAATTTTAGGGGGGATGGATGTCATGAGACGTGCACAAGTGTTGTCTGCCGAGCATTTTATTTATTTCTTACCCTTATGCATTGCTGCAGGCTATTACTATGTATTGGTCAGGGGGATTGAGGTCATGGGGCAAAAATGGATGCAAGGAGGGCGATATGCTTAAAGTTCATCAAGCAAGCAAGAGCTACGGTCAAACACAGGTATTTAGCGATATTAGTTTTGAGGTGTCTGCGCAAAAAATATTGGGCATAGCAGGCCCCTCAGGAAGTGGCAAATCGACGTTACTGCATTGCATTCAGGAACTCGAACCCTTGACGAAAGGCGCAATCACCATGACGGGTAACAGTGTTTTAATGCTTCAAGATTTTCAATTGTTCCCGCATATGAGCGTGATGGAAAACATCATTTATGCGCCTCGTTTGCAGGATAAAACAGTGAATCATGGCCTGCAAGCGGAGGCACTTTTAAGTAAATTAAATATGTTAACGCTTGCCGAGGCTTATCCACATCAACTCTCCGGAGGGCAAAAACAGCGTGTTGCTTTAGCGCGATGTTTGATGATGAACCCTTGCTGGTTGATTTGTGATGAACCGACATCAGGACTCGATGTGGGAATGATTGACGAAGTGGTGAATTTGTTGCGTTCAGTTCAAGAAATGGGGGTGGGGATGGTGATTGCTTCACATGATTTGAATTTTTTATTAGCACTAGCAGACAACGTTGTGGTGTTGAAAGACGGGCGAAAAGTGATGGATAAACCCGCGTCTATTTTAAAGACGCAACTTTTTGAATTGAAGCAAATTTTGCAAGTAGGAGATAGCGATGTCCATTAAAAAAATTGTGTTGGCGTATTCAGGCGGTCTTGATACCTCTGTCATGATTCCTTGGTTAAAAGAAACCTACCCAGGCGTGAGTGTGGTAGCCATGATTTGTGATGTGGGGCAAGACGAAGATTTGAAATCGATTGAAGCAAAAGCTTATAAAAGTGGCGCCAGTGAAGTGTATGTGTTGAATGTCCAAACAGAATTTGCTGAAACTTATTTATGGCCTTTAATCAAATCGGGTGCGTTATATGAAGATCAATACGTACTGGGGACCATTTCTCGCCCGCTGATCGCGCAAAAATTGGTGGAAGTTGCAAAAATCGAATCGGCCTGTGCGGTTGCGCATGGGGCGACAGGTAAAGGCAATGATCAGGTTCGCTTTGAATATACCATTCAAGCGTTAGCACCTAAATTACAAGTGATCGCACCTTGGCGAATATGGGACATCAAATCGCGAGCACAAGCCATTGCTTATGCGAACTTACATGGGATTGAGGTCTCAGCGACACCCAAATCGCCTTACTCAAGAGATCATAACTTGTGGTACATCTCGCATGAAGGTGGGCTGTTAGAGGATCCAGCATTGGCTTGTCCTGATGATGTATTGCTCATGACAACCCCTTTGCAGAATACGCCAAATGAAGCTGAAACCATCAGCATCGATTTTCACCAAGGGGTGCCGGTCGCATTAAATGGCATTTGTTTACCATCTGTTTCCTTCATTAAGCAGTTGAACCAGTTGGCAGGGCGTCATGGTATTGGTGTTGCAGATATTGTTGAAAATCGTTTGGTGGGGATGAAAATTAGAGGCGTCTATGAAGCCCCTGCAGCTGCTGTGATTTATAAAGCACACCAATTATTAGAAAGTCTGTGTTTAGATAAAGAGACGCTTCATTTAAAACAAGCCTTGAAGCAACAGTACGCCAATCTCGTCTATGAAGGTCGATGGTTTAGTCCTGTTAAAAAAGCATTAGATGCGTTTATTGACGTGACACAACAGCATATGAGTGGTCGTGTTGAGCTCAGCCTTTATAAAGGAAATGTGATTCCTGCTGGGATGCAGTCAGCGTATAGCTTACACAATCAAGACTATGCAACGTTTGAAGAAGACGCGGTGTATTGCCAAGCTGATGCGGCTGGATTTATTAATTTATTTTCACTGCCTGCAAAAGTGTATGGCCTGGTTCATGGAGGGAAGTAACATGCAACATCAGACGTGGGGCGGCGCTTTTAGTGTCGCGTTAGATCAAGAGGTGAATGCCTTTCAAGCCTCACTGGCGTTTGACCATGTTCTGTTTGAGCACGATATTTTAGGCAGCATCGCACATGTTCGGATGTTGGCTAAACAGCATTTGGTGACGCGAAATGAAGCGGCTAACATCATCAAAGCGCTGAAGGAGATTAAGCAAGAGTGGCTTGCAGGGCGCCATCTTCTTGATGTTCAGTCTGAAGATGTGCATATGTTTATTGAAGGTTTATTGTTGAAAAAAATAGGTGACGTTGCAAAAAAACTACATACTGGACGAAGTCGTAATGATCAGGTGGCCTTAGACTTACGTTTATATGTCCGTGCTGCATGTCAGGATGTGGGTGCTGCGATATCTAGCCTGATAGGCGTTTTAAATGAATTAGCCGCGCGCCATGAGACGAACTGGATGCCAGGCTACACTCACCTGCAGCAGGCCCAACCCGTGCGACTGGGGTGGTATTTTGGGGCATATGCTGCGATGTTCATGCGTGATCAATCGCGCTTTCAGGATGTGAAGACACGATTGAATCAGTGTCCATTGGGTGCAGGAGCATTGGCGGGGAGTGGTTTACCGCTAGATAGGCAGTGGGTCGCATCGGTTTTAAACTTTGATGGGGTGATTGAAAACACCTTAGATGCGGTCAGTGATCGCGACTTTATTATGGAGTTTTGTGCGGCGGCCTCCATCTTGATGGTTCACTTATCACGCATGGCGGAAGACCTGATTATTTTTTCTACACAAGAATTCGCCTATGTGAAGGTGAATGAGTCTTTTGTGACAGGCTCTTCGTTGATGCCAAATAAACAAAATCCGGATGTATTAGAGCTGGTCAGGGGGAAAACCGGGCGTGTTTTTGGGCATCTCATGGGCATTTTAACGGTGATGAAAGGATTGCCGCTGTCTTATAACAAAGACATGCAAGAAGATAAAGAAGGGCTATTTGACACGGTGAAGACGTTAAAAGCGTGCTTGAGCTTGTTGCCGCGCCTACTGAATGGGCTGGATTGGGATTTGCACAGGCTAGATAAAGAGGCCAAATCGGGTTATATGGATGCGGTTAAAATTGTTGAGCAATTGGTTTTAAAGGGCATGCCATTTAGAGAAGCCCATCATCAGGTGGGGGCTTGGGTCAAGCTTGCCAAAGAAAAAGGGTGTTCATTGACGGAGGTCATCCATGAATCAGGACAAACCTAAGATAAAGCATGTGATCACGGGCATGGAGTGGAGCACAACTGAGCTGCATGATTTGATTGCTCAAGCGAAACGCTTCTCCTCCCACCGTAGGTTGGGCCTTGGCCCAACAAAAGATCGCATGTTGGGTCAAGGCCCAACCTACGCCCAAGATGACGTAGGCGAATTTTCAACACACTTAAAAGGCAAGGCCCTGATTTTATTGTTTGAAAAACCTTCATTTAGAACCCGTTTGAGTTTTATGCGAGCCATGCAATGTTTGGGCGGCGAGGTCATTGAAAGTGTGAGTTCAACCCGAAAAACAGAAGCGCCTGCTGATTTGGCCAGGGTGCTGAATGGGTATGCGGATGTTGTGATGGTGAGGGCGCATGAAGAAGCGTTTTTGCTCGAAATGGCAAGCGCGTCAACCGTACCGTTGATTAATGGTTTATCTGCGTTACATCATCCTTGTCAGGCGCTGGCTGATTTATGTGCGCTGAGTGAGCGCTATGGGTCGTTAGACGGATTAACGCTGAGCTACATCGGGGATGGGAACAATGTGTTACATAGTTTGTTATTACTTGCCCCTAAAGTGGGGGTTCACGTCCGCTATTGTTGTCCTAAAACACGCCAACCCGATGCGGTGATTGTGAAGATGGCAAAAACAGCCTACCCCGCGTTGATCCAATCCTATGATTCGCCAATCGAAGCCGTGAGTGGCGCGCAAGCGGTGTATACGGATGTCTGGCATAGCATGGGTATGGGTGAAGTTGATGAACATCAATTTGACGGATTTCAAGTGAACGAAGCCTTGATGGCGTTGTCAGACAACGCGGTTTTTATGCATTGTATGCCGATGGAGCGTGGCAAAGAGGTCTCGTGCACGCTACCAGATACACCTTGTTCTATTGTGTTTTCACAAAGTGAATATCGGCTATACGCGCAGATGGCGGTGCTGCTGGATGTGTTTTCATGATACGAAATCCGAGCCGCGACTCGGATTTCGTGTAACTGTCGGATAATTCACACATTTGCTAAATTACGTTTATACTGAGAAGAGGGGCAGAGAAAATTCAAAGGAGTCGTGATGGTTAAATCAGAATTGATTGGCTTGATTGCTTCAAGGTTATCTCACTTTTCAGAACGGCAAGTGGCATTGATTGTGAGCCATATCCTAGAGGCCATGAGCGAAACGCTGATGGACGGTCGGCGCATTGAAATTAGGGGCTTTGGCAGTTTTTCTGTGCACACCCATGCACCCCGTGTTGCGCATAATCCCAAGACGGGGGAAAAGGTTGTGACGAAAGAAAAGCGCGTGCCTCATTTTAAAATGGGTAAGCCGTTAAGAGAACGGTTAAATCAAGACAAATGAGGGGTAATGTCGTGGATGCCTTGCCGAGTCGCGACGAGAATGAGATCTGCGGTGCGCGCGGCAAATAGTCCGTTCTCAACCACGCCAGGAATGAGGTTGATCGCCCTTTCCAGCGCGAGGGGTTCTTCTATGTTTAAATGATAAATATCTAAGATTTGATTCTGGTTGTCAGTGAGAATGCCTGCTCGATAGACAGGATCTCCCCCTAGCTTTACAATTTCTCGCGCTACAAAGCTTCTGGCCATGGGTAACACCTCTACAGCTAAGGGAAATGCACCTAAGCGTTTGACCAATTTAGACTCATCTACCAAGCAGATCCAGCGCGAGGCTGCGTGTGCCAGTACTTTTTCTCTAGCAAGCGCCCCACCGCCCCCTTTAATCGCCTCTCCAAATCGGGTGATCTCATCTGCACCATCAATATAGAGGGGGAGTTCATTGATGGCACTCAAGGGCAGAACAGGAATCATGTATTTTTTAAGCCGAGCCTCTGTGGCGAGTGAGGCTGCCACACACCCTTCAATCTGATGGCGAAGAGACGCCAATTCATCGATAAAGCAATCGACCGTAGAGCCACTGCCAATACCGAGAATAGATGAAGATTTAACGTGCTCGAGTGCCGCCTGGGCAACTTGCTGTTTAAGAGAGGTCATGGTTTCTAATGTGAGGTGAAAGTAGGGTGTACTTTATCATTAACTCATTCGTCATTGCGAGCGGAAGTTATAAAAGTAGGGTGGATTAGGGCCGCCAGGCCCGTAATCCACCATGTCCACTGAGCGCGATGGACATGGTGGATTACGGGCCTGGCGGCCCTAATCCACCCTACAATGACGCTTAAGAAACTAAACGCTCCACTAAAAACATGCTTTGCTCCAACACAACAAGAAAAACAATAATACTCACCCAGCGCATCACCAAAAATAACTGAGCTGCGTGTACGCCATGCATCGCCATCGCTTTGAGTTGTGCAAATTTAAGCTGCTTGCTGTGTCGATTTTCTTTATCGGTATACACAACTTTATTGTGCTTGGTAAAGCGTACGCCATAAGGATCACCAGAAAAGTTACTGCCATAGCTAATGAGGAGTTGTTCGCCTTTTGCAATATCGCGGGTCGTTGTATATACAATGAGCCTGATGCCATGGTTGAAGTAATTCTTGGCAATTAAATTTGAGGAGAGAAAGATGGGATCAGTGTCGTCAGGTGCATGATTAATAAATCGCGAGAGATTTCCACAAGGCCGGGCATCGGTGCAGAGATTAAGGCAGTCAAATTTATTATCAAACGTGTAGGTGCGATCGTCGATGTGAATTTTTTTGATGCCGGTGTAGATAACAATGGCTTCGCCTTCCTTGAGGTCTTCTTTGCAAAATACTCCAAAGCCAACGGTCGGATTGATATACCGTAACTCGCAGCGGAAGAGGTCGCTTGGTGACGTGAGTAGCTCAAGCAGAATGGGGTCTGTCTCGAATAAAGCATCCCCATCAACCTGCTGCGGTAAATCTTTCAGGGTTAATGACTCATCGATAAGCAAGTCTTCTGAAAACGTGAAAAGATTGTCATGCAAATGATGCACAATGGCTTCTAATTGACGAATGCGAATCTGCTCTTTTGCTGCTTTGCGGTGGTTGATAGAAAAATAAATGTCTTTTTTAAACGGGATGGCTTGAAACTGAGGAGAGGGGGAAATTTTAAATTGGCAATTCGCGGGGTTTTCAGCTTGCAAAAGCGTGGTATAAATGGAGATGGGGACTTGGTATAGGCTGTCTATATCCGGGTACTCATAATGAAAAACAGTGGCTTGAGTCGGCGTGTAGGGTCGTTGAATGAGGGGGTGCTCAAATTCAACGGACTGCATGAATTGCTTTAAAGTTAGGGTTAGCTCATTGAGCGTGCACGTGCCATTTGCAATATCAATGACGACCGTGCGGTGCTCGGCCGCACGGTTTTGGTTGTTGAGCGTGAGTTGCACCATATTAAATCTCCAATGCTAAACGATAAGCCTCTTCAATCGCAGCCTTAGCATCTAATTCTAAGGCTTGATGCGCCCCTCCAATACAATGCACTGTACGCCCTTTGTTTTTAAGCGGCAGATACAATGTTGAGCGAGACTCTTGTCCTGCACATAGAATAATCGTATCAACCGTGAGTAACTGGGGCTCATCTTTGATATGCAAGTGTAGCCCTGCTTCATCAATGTAGTTATACCGAGCGTTAGCTAAAAAAATTACCTTTTGTTGTTTCAAATGTAGGCGATGAATCCAGGCGGTGGTTTTACCCAAATTGAGCCCCGGCTTACGATTGCTGCGCTGTAATACATAAATGGTTTTGTTCGTTTTGTGGGGATTCGGACTCACCACTCCGCCGCGATGAGAGAGGGAGAGATCGATGCCCCAGTCTTGATAAAAATCCTGGGCATCTTGATGGTGGGGGCGCGTAAGCCATGTTGCCACATCAATGCCGATGCCACCGGTACCGATGATGGCAATTTTGTTTCCGGGTTGTCGAGTGCCTTGCAGAACTTCGGTGTAGGTCATGACGTGCGGCAGCTGGATACCAGGAATATCAGGAATTCTTGGAACAACACCGGTGGCTAAAATGATTTCATCAAAATCGTTTAAGTGTTCGAGGGTCGCTTCAACTCCACAGCGCACATCAACATGATGTTGCTGCAGCTGGTATTCAAAATAGCGTAGGGTGTGTTGATAATCTTCTTTACCAGGAATCACTTTGGCGAGATTGAACTGCCCGCCAATCTGCGCGGCGGCTTCAAAGAGAGTCACCTGATGACCGCGCTGGGCAGCAGTGACTGAAAACGCAAGCCCGGCAGGGCCTGCGCCTACAACCGCAAGTTTCTTAGGTATTTCAGTTGGCGTACAAATCAACAGCGTTTCGTGACAGGCTTGTGGGTTAACCAGGCAAGAAGCCAGTTTATTTTTAAATACATGATCAAGACAGGCCTGATTACAAGCAATACAGGTATTAATCGATGCAGATTGGTTTTGCTGGGCTTTTTTAACAAAAGCAGGATCGGCTAAAAAGGGTCTTGCTAAACTCACCATATCTGCTGTTCCCGTGTCTAGAATCTGTTTAGCTAATTCAGGCGTATTAATGCGGTTAGACGCAATCACCGGAATGGAAACCGCTTGTTTGATGAGTTGAGCAACAGAGGCAAACGCCCCGGGTGGCACTACGGTCGCAATGGTCGGGATTTTTGCTTCATGCCAGCCGATGCCGGTATTTATTAGCGTTGCACCTGCGTCTTGAATCGCTTTGGCCAACTCAACGACTTCAAGGTGGCTACTGCCATCAGGAATGAGGTCGAGTACAGATAAGCGATAAATAATAATAAATCGCTCCCCCACGGCCTCACGAACGCGTTTGACAATCTCAACAGGGAACCGCATGCGATGTTTAAAGGTTTTACCCCACTCATCTTGTCGATGATTGGTATGGGTGACGAGAAATTGATTGATGAGATAGCCTTCGCTCCCCATGATTTCAACTCCATCATAGCCCGCACTTTGCGCAAGGGTTGCGGCTCGGACAAAATGCTCGATGGTTTTTAAGATACACCGTTCACTCATGGTCCAGGGCGTAAAAAAAGATATGGGTGAGCGTATGCGACTTGGCGCGACAATAAAGGGATGATACCCATAACGCCCGGCATGCAAAATCTGTAGCGCAATTTTACCACCGGCGTCGTGTACGGCTTGGGTGATCACTGTATGCTTTTCCGCTTCTTTAGCGGTGGTCAGTTTTGCAGAAAAAGGGGCTAAACGTCCTGCGCGATTGGGTGAAAATCCACCGGTCACAATGAGCCCCACATCATGCTCCGCTCGTAACCGATAGAAGGCTGCGAGCTTTTCGAAATGAGAGGCGTCTTCTTCTAGACCCGTGTGCATGGAGCCCATCAGGATTCGGTTTTTTAAAGTGGTAAAACCGAGATCCAGTGGGTTGAAAAGAATGGAGTTCGTCATGAGATCACGATCTTACTGTGCTGGACCACCTCCGCCACCTCCGCCACCACTACCACCTCCGGCAGAGAGGGCTTGCTCTAGGGCGTCTGCATTAGGCTGACCGGCTTTGGTGTTGAGAATCAACAGAACACTGATGGTGGAGAGTAAACGCTCTTGATCTTGGCGGTTGAGATACAGTTGATAGTTCATTTCCGCAAGCAGAATAGCCATTTCTTTTTGCACTGTAGCAGCACTGGCTGGGGCATTGATGGCATTAATCCATGCCGGGGTGGATCCTGCCGGTGATCCTGGTGCGGGGGTTAACCGCCAGGTGGCCATGTTGTATTCGTTCAAGGCTTGGCTCGTGCCATTTGCGCCAGACTGTGGTAATCGCTTGGATAAAAGATAATAAAAATTACTGAGCGCAACTGACATTTGAGCCACATACGTTCGGTAGCTGGCAATGTATGTTTGTAGTGCGGCTTGTTGAGAGGCGCTTCCAGAATAACCCCCATTTTTAATGGTCACCATGTTGGGGAGTGCCGCTGGGATCATTGTTCCGGTTACATAACGAATAAAAGAATTGGCCTGCTGTACAGAGACAGCGCCCTGAGCAACGGCGCTTGCTGGGTCTGAGGGGGAAATCACTAATGGCGCGAGTAGAATGTTGAGGTTGACTTCAGGGATGACTGAGAAAACACCATTTTGTAAACTATCGTAAAATGCAGTCGTCGTCGGTGGGAGTGGGATCGCATTGCTAAGAAGGCTGACTTGAGCGTTGGCGCTAGGGCAGGCGGTGGCGCCAGAAGGAAGTGTGGCTGTGGAGCATTGGCCAACCGCAAGAGGTAGACACGTGTTACCATTTGCTGGGCAGTTATGATAAGTCGGGGGTGTGGATAACATATTGAATAGCGTTTGACTGGTGGGATCGCCCTGATACGGGAGTTGATCGATTTGCGCGTTTTGAGCCGGGTTGATGTTGGGTGGGTTTGGATTTGAACCAACTTGCGCGCCCTTTGCGGTGAAGGCAGCGTTGAGTGAGGCATTGAGATAATTGTAGCTGGCGAGGACCGAAGAGGATGGAACAATATTATAGGGCACACCGGTACTGCTACTCGGATTATTATTGAGCGCGACAACCGTTATAGCACCCAATTGGCTGCTCAGGAGATTAGATTCCGGTGCCACGATGGTCGCCATATCAAGCAGCGCTTGGCTAATGGGTGAAGGTAGGGGAGTCACGCTATACCCTGCATTGGCCACGAGACTTTGAATGTTTTCTGTGATGAGGGGTAAACAATCGGCTATTCCAGTACAAGGCGCATCTGCCATGATTTTAAAACTGAAGATCATTAAGAAACACGAGCACAGGCCTTGTCGAAATCCTTTCATTTATTCATCTCCTTCAAGCGCTTTGGTAATAATATAAAGCCGATACTCAGAAAACACACGCGATAATAAGCGTAATCGTTCAAAAGCGATATTGCGTTTGAGAAACACACCGGCAGGATCAGTGGCATTGAGCGTGATTCTCTCGGCGTGCGTTAAAATTTTTGAGGCACCACCCGGATGAACCGCATCAATCGCTTGTAAGAGTCGCAGGCCTCTACTGGATTTAATATTGGCGACGATGCGAATAAAACTATCTTGTTTGGCTAGTTTATCCATGTCAATGGATTCAATGCCATCTAACTCGTCACCGAGTGTTTTTAATTCAGCTTCAAGGGTCGGGTCGCCATCTAACGTAAACGATTCAACACTTTCTAAAAAAGTGAGGACACGATAAATGGTGGGATCGGCATAGTCGTGCCAATAGGCGGTTGTTGCTGCATGGCTTAAATCAGGCATGAGAGTCCTTTCTTTTAATATTTTTCATGCGAAACGCTTGCGAAGAATTTAATATGAATACTATAGTATAAACAATACAAAATGGAATAGGTTAAAAATAATGGCGCAAAAAGAACAAAATGCGAGGGCACCAGCAAGACCGCCTTCTCGCATGGGCTCCTTCTTCGGCCGGATTTTTAAATTTCGTTCGTGGCTTGATATTGAGCGTGTTCAAGATTTTTTTGCATACATGTGTGATAGCTCTAGGCGATTGCTTATTCCTCCTAAAAAAGGCGACACTGAATCATTTGAAGCAGTGATCAAAGAATTAGGCCTCACGGATCATGATCTCCAAGTTCAAGCCAATGCCCTGTGGTGGTGGAGCATGCTATTGCTTGCCGTGTCAGCGGGCATTGTTGCGATTACGATTTATCATGGTCTTTATGGACATCTGCGTGCTTGTATATTGAGTGTGTTGGTCACCATGGTGGGGTTGGTCGCCGCGTTTCGATATCATTTTTTGTATTTTCAAATTAAAACAAGGACCTTAGGGTGTCCGATTGGAACATGGTTTAAACAAGGTGTGCTGGGCATCAGGAGTCAATCATGAAGATATTTTTTTCCTTTCTTTTAGGACTATTCCCCGCATTACTCTTTGCAGATGGCGCCTCAATCAATTTTAATCCGCCTGCTGGTGATTATTCAGTGGTCTTTCTGGGTAATATTTTCGGGATTGTGGAAGGGGTTTTGCACGGATCTGGGAGTCAAATTTTAGGCAATATGTTTTCTGTTTTTAACTCTGCCGTGATGGCGATAGGTAGTATCGTCATTATGTATACCATGGTTGTTGGCACCATGAATACCGCACATGAAGGACAGTTTTTGGGCCAAAAGTGGTCTTCTATTTGGCTGCCCATGCGTTCTGTATTTGGCATGTCTTTGTTGATTCCCCAAGCGTCTGGGTATTGCATGATGCAAATTTTTGTCATGTGGATTGTGGTTCAAGGGGTGGGGGCCGCAGATAAAGTATGGAACGTTGCGCTGAACTATTTAAATAGGGGCGGCGTTATTGTACAGGAGCAGATTGCGCCATCCATCTCCCTAAAAGCGGCAAACTGGCAAATTGCCCAAGGAGCGAGCGCGATTTTGCAAGGTCAAGTTTGTATGCTTTTTGTGGAAAATCTATTGGGAGCGGTGCGTACAGAATTATTAGCCAATGCGCAGCAAAAAATGGGCCCTTGTTATGAGCCCACAGGAAACATGCAGTATTTTTGTACTAACGGAATACCTGATTTTGTGTCCTCGGTGAATTCGGTGAGTTTTCAGCAAGCTCAAGATCAAGCTGCGTCTAGTGGTTCGCCACCGACAAGTTATCAGTTGAATATGCCAAACCTGTCTGGGCAAGGCGTGTACGATTCGTTGTCTGGTGTGTGTGGGGTGCTGAAATGGAATAACTTTTACAATACAAATCAGTCGCAGTTTAATAACGTATCAACCTATGGTCAAGCGCCTCCTGCGGGAGCAACTACGCCGGCCGCGACCATTGCTATTTCTCAAGGCGATCTTGATACCGCAAAACTCTCAAGGGCCATTGCGATTCAACAAATGTATGTTGACTTGGCCACAGTGGCACAAGCCATTTTTAGTAACGTCCCATTACCCAACGCAACTTCGCCCAGTACGACGACGCCTGCTGTTACTGGGGTTGCTATCAATCAATTTGGTGTACCACAATCCAATCAAGGCGTTCTTTGTCCGCCAAAGCCAAATGAGGGGGCTTGTGTGTCATGGGGGGCGGATGCTTTTTCGACTACGGCACCTTTATTTAACGGGACTGAATTTCAAGGTGCAATTACAGATTACAACGCAATCATGATGCCGACTTTAAGATTGCTACAAGAATCAAGCCAGGCGGGCAGCCAAAATGATGCGAGAACCTTTATTGCCGGCGCGGAACAACAAGGCTGGATGATGGCCGGGAGCTACTTTTTTTATTTGGCACAATTGAATGCAGCGGCTTCTAATATCGCGGGCTCTAGTAGTTTAACAGATGGGGGCGGCGATACGTCTGGTAGTGGTGGGACAGGATTACAAAACTCTATTTTACCCATGGATCAATTGAATAGTATTTTTCAGCACGCCCTGAGTTGTCCGCCCGGTAAAACTGCAGTTGAGTGTGCGTGTGGAGGTTCGTTTCCTCAGTTATGTCAATGGTTAAATGCCAATGCGACTGGGATGACTGAGGCGATGGCGCTGATCAGTGGCTCAGGGTTGCCTGGCATTAACGCACCCATGACAGCCTCTTTTGGTAGCCCAACGCAGGCGGTGGTGACAGGAGACGGGTCGTCTACGGTGATTGGGTTTATTAATAATTCAATGATGATGAACTTGCCTGGTCAACCGGGGATGCAACCTCCTAAAATGGCATTGCATTTTAATTTTGCAGTCACCCCAGTGTTATTGCAACTGCCGGAGCAGAATTTTCCTTGCGGTGGTTCGTGGTGGTCAGGGTGTATCGGCCGATTTTTTGGAAATGTTTTTTATAATTTCTTATTCAGAACACTGTTAAATATGATGATGAATATGATGTCGGGCATTTTGAATAATTTGCTTATTATGCTGATATCACAGCCACTCCTCATGCTATCGCAGATTTTTCTACAAGCGCTGGATGTGATTCAGCATCCCTCCGTGAACCCGGTGGTCGCTTTGGCAAATATGGGGGTGGAGTATATTAACTTTTCAACAGAATTGTGGATGTTGTTGACTATCTTGGATGTGACAGGATCCATGATACCGGTTCTTGGGATGTCGGTGATTTTGTTGACCATGTTGATTATGCCACTCGTGGCGGCTTGGCTCGGGATCATGGTCGCCATTGGGTTTACCACCGCTTATTATGTTCCATTCTTGCCTTATATGATCTTTACGTTTGGATCATTAGGTTGGCTCATGGCGGTGATAGAGGCGATGGTCGCCGCACCCATTGTGGCATTAGGGGTTTGCTTCCCAGAAGGACATGAAGCGTTCGGGAAATCAGAAGCAGCAGTGATGATTCTGATGAACGTCTTTTTGCGTCCGGCGATGATGGTTATTGGCTATATTGCAGCCATTATTTTATCTTATGTCTCGGTTTGGGTCTTGAATGCGGGGTTTGCCAATGCGCTGGTATTTATGCAAGGGAATCCAAATGGCCCGACTTATTCAGGGACCCCTTGGGGAGGGGTAGCCGATCAGGTTAATGCAGATCAGTGGAAGTGCGGCGCGGATCAGACTGCAGGCGGCGCTGCAAATATTTATCACTCAGGGGCGGCTCATGCGATTGGGTCAACAGGTGAAATTGCCGGGCAAAATTTGACAGCAACAGGGACCCTGGGTCAGGCTGGCTCGTTTGGGGGAACCATCCAAGACAACCCAACAGGGGATGGGAACGATAGTGCTGATGCTAACCAACATTGCGGCTCTTCTAACGCGCAGATAGCTGCAGAGGAAAAGGCAAAATCTAAATCAATTGCAGGACAAATGAATTTTCAACGAGGTTATCCATCGTGGGCCGGGATCTTTGGCTTTTTCATGGGGATTTTACTGTATACCATGACGTATTTGACCGTGGTGCAAGAGGCCTTTAATTTAATTCATATGCTGCCAGATAAAGTGATGCGCTGGATAGGTGGAGGGCCTGAGTCGTACGGGCAAGAAACCGGGAAATGGGCAGAACAAGTCAAAGGTCAGATGGACAAAGGCGGTGAAGCCACCTCGAAAGCCTCGCAAGCCATGGGCGGGAAGATGCAAGGTGGTGTGACTAAGGCGCTTAGTAAAAATAAAGGGAAGAATGCGCCTGCGGCTGAAGCTAAGGGGTCTTAGGGGATTAGGGGATTAGTCGTCCCCCACCTTTGCTCAATCTAACCGAGCCGCGACCGTTAGGGAGCGGAACTGTTAAAACTTCCGCTCCCTAACGGTCGCGGCTCGGATTGTATCGGGTGGAAAGTTGAGAATCGTGTATACGTTGTTATTCAGAAGGCGCTTCTTTAATCCCGGCCATGATCAATTTATAAGTCCGCTCGCTGATAATGCCTTCCTCGAACTTTTTGGTGGCATCAACCGACATGGGTTGGCCTCGAGAGCGAACTAACTTTCTGACTGTAGCCGTAATTTCATTAGGATCACTTTCAAGTAGGAGATCACGGGTTTCTTCATTAAAAATAAGATACTCACGTAAAGCGACACGCCGGTCATTGACCGTTGGAACAAGCCGTTGCCAAATACACAGGCGAATGGTTTCAAGGATATCAATGGTGCGGCCAAGGCGTTCTTCTGCAGGAAATGAGGTGACTAAGCGTCGCATCGTTTCTGCAACCCCTGAGGTATGGAGCGTGGTGTAAACCGGATGGCCCGTCAGGGCAGCCTCTAACGTCGCGCTAATGGTTTCAGGGTCGCGACACTCTCCGACCATGATAAGGCGCGGTTTACGTCGCAATGCATTTCTAACGCCATCTGCAAAGCTTGGGATATGGCGGGGAATTTCAGATTGACTCACAATCGCTGAAATGGTTTCGATTTCATCGAACACAAATTCAATCGGTGCTTCATAGGTCAGTACTTTTCTATTTGAATCTTCTTTTTCAATCAGTGAGCGAATAATCGATGCCAATAACGTTGATTTACCCGACCCCGTAGCACCTGTGATAAACACAACCCCTTCAGCAGGTGCAATGGCTTGTAAAATATTATCTGGGAGTCCAAGCGAATCGAGCGAAGGCGGTGTTGTTGGGATGCTTCTAAGGGTGATTTGAATCGCGTCATGCCCTTCGACCAAGCAAGCGGTTGCATTGACCCGATAACGATACCGAACGCCGCGGCTGGGTTTAAATTCGTAGTGTGTATCAATGTCTTTACCGGAGAGTAATTGAGTGGTCGCATTAGGGCCATAAATCGTATTGATCAGTTCACCGACTTCCGTATTAGAGAGCTGGCGATTGGTGATTTTTAGTAATTTTCCATACACCTCAGCAAAAATGGCAGAGTTGGTTTGAATCGTCACATCAGAGGTGTAAAGCGATTCGGCATGCTCTAACATTTTATCTAAAAAAGGAGGGGTAAAGCGGGTCGGTTCATTGGGCATAATATGTTGATTTGTCATTTTGGACTCAAATTAACCGGACTAATCATGGGCCGCCACTCTTGTTTTCCAAGGATGATTTGGTTTGCTTGGACTTCTTTTTCAAGTTCAAGTAATTTTTTGATGGTATGGTTGTCGGTCTCGACAGCGGCGTGCCAGTCGTCGCTATTAGTGTTTAAAGCGGGCAGTGCGGTAATTCTTAAGACCCTGTCGTCAATGTGAATTTCGGACGCATCACCCGTGACCCCTAGATCAGTATGCGACACATAAGGTGCTGAGACCATATTCATGGCGAGTAATTTTCGGTATAACACCATACCGGCAAAGTCTTCTTTAATACGCGCAATGCTTTCTTGTAAGATGATTCTTGCTTGCTCATGTCCTTTATTCCAGCCTTTTTCAGCGTAGACACGCCACAATTCGCGCTCTTCTTTGGTTTTTGGAAGCAGGGTCATGCTGGGCACTTCCGGTTTTTGATAATCCATCCATAAGTATTGTCGCCAGGTGGGTGCGGTCGTGACAAAACGGGCTTGTTTAGAGACTTTATAGGTGCGATCAGAGAGGCGAATGGTTTGAGTATCTGCAAGGTTGAGGGTTTGCCGACCTTCTAATAAAACAGGGGGAAGAATATTGGGCTCAATGAGGAGTGCATTAAAATTATAAATCACATCTAATGCGCGTGCCTGTCGTGTTAAGGCATTATTAATGACTTTTGCTTCATCAGCGAGACCTGATTGGGCACTCAAACCCAGTGCAGTTTCTCTTAAGGCCATTTCACGAATTTTGCCCATAGACTGAGGCGTGCCAAACGAATGGTTGGTCGTATTCGCCATAGATTCAAGTCCGGCTAGTGTTTCTGTATTGGGCACGTTATTGTGGGTGAAGCTGCAACCGTTGAGGAGAGATAGGCAAGATAAAATACCGCACGTCATCCCGAGCGCAGCGAGGGATCTCCTGCGACCTGATGGAGATCCCTCGCTGCGCTCGGGATGACGCAGGCTGCTATGAATAAATTTTGGCATAACGAAGCTCGACGATATGATGATGTGGATACACACGAATCGAGGCTTTATTTCCGGCCTGATAATCAATGTTTCGTAGAATATCAACCAGGGTCTCATCTTTCACAGTGATGCTCACGAGAACAGGCAAAGGAGGGCGTTTTCCTACAAGGTGAAAATGATAGCCGGCGGTTCGGGTGATGCGATCGACTAACTCTTCAATGGGGCCTGACCAATCGATCGATGCTCGTGTTTGAAAGGCGTAAATATTGGGAATGGTGCGGATGTTGTTTCTGTCATTTGGGGTCATGACTTTTTCAATGGCGGCCATGTCATGCATGGAGTCACTGACAGAGACAGCAGCTTCAGCAAGTTGAATGGTTGCATCTGTGCTGGGTTCGTTGATCGGTGGTTTTTTATAGGTTGTCGTTTGACAAGCCGTCAAGAGCATGGAGCAAAGACATATAGTAAGAAGAGTTGTTCGCATGCGTTGAAAATGGTAATGGAATCATGTCCCAATTGATACCAGGGGTGGTCAGATTTGTCAAGCAATTATGGTGTTTTGGTAAAGTCCGTAATACACCAAGCCTGCATGTTGCTCACGCAGAGAAGTCCATTGTGGATGAGGGGAAAGAGGTCTGTCAGACTCTACATAAATGAGCCCTTGGGGTTTAATCAGTGAGGATTGACTTAATTCCTGAAAGCAGCGCATGAGCAGATCTGCGTGGAAGGGCGGATCAAGAAAAATAATGTCAAAGCTACGCGGTGATTTTTTTAAATAGTCAAAAAAATCAGTTTGAAGAAGTTCAATGGATGACACATCAAAGGCATTGGCCGTTTGTTGAAGTGAGGCGAATGTTTCAGGCTGTTTTTCAATCAAGGTGACCTGTTGAGCTCCCCTTGAAAGGGCTTCAAACCCCAGGGCACCGCTGCCTGCAAACGCGTCTAGGCAGACAGCGTTTCGAATATCATGCATCAGCCAATTAAATAATGTTTCTCTGATGCGGTTGGGGGTCGGCCGAAGGGTGGCTTGGTGAAGAACAGGAATTTTTTTTCCTTTATATTTTCCACCAATGATGCGCACCGAGTTCATTATGGCCCTACAGAGACTTGGATCATGTGATTGGGTTTGATGATGTCTTGAAAGGCTGTTTGTATGTCTTGTTTTGAGACCGCTTGAATGCGCGCGGCGTAAGTGTCTAAAAAATCAGCTGGAAGTTGATAAAAAGCCATGCGCAAGAGAATGTTGGCGATGTCAGTGTTGCTGGATAATGACAGTGGGAAACTACCGACCAGGTATTGTTTGGCTGCTTGCAACTCTGCGTCGGTGGGGCCTGTTTGTAAAAATGTAGCAAGGGTTTGTTGGACGATATCTAAAACCGCTTTTTCTTGTTTGTGTGCTGTAGACGCCGTAATCAAAAATGGTCCAGAGCCTGGCATCGGGCTGAATTCACTATTGATGCCATAGGTTAATCCTCTTTTTTCTCTCACTTCATCAAAAAGCCGTGAAACTAAGCTGCCACCGCCTAGAATATAATTCCCTACAATGAGGGGAAAATAGCGTGCGGAGTGGTGGTTGATGCCCAGTTGTCCTAGACATAATGCTGTTTGTGAGGCGGGAAATGTCAGATGAATCGGCGGATTCGCAGCCGGTGCGGTGGCTGAAGGGATTGGGGCGGCTGCTTGGCCATGAGGTAACGGCTGTAGCAATTCATCGGCCAAGTGAGAGGCTTCATCTTTTGACAGCTTACCCACAATAACAATGACGGCATTTTCTGGGTTGTATTGGTGGTGATAAAACCTCATGACATCGTTAACCTGGATGGATTTCAAGGTGTCTGGTGTGCCAAAAACAGGGTGGCCATAGGGGTGTTGTGCATAGAGCGCATTAAAAAAAGCATCACGCGCTACGAATTGCGCAGACTCTTTTTCATTTAAAATAGCTGCCAGTTGTTGGGCTTTTTGTTGTTCAAACGCAGCCGTTGGAAAATCAGGATGGTTGAGTATGCGGATAAATTGTTGAATGGCTCCATTGAATGGGTCTGGGTCAGTGAGGGTGGTGAGTGAAAAATCAGCCATGTCGCGATTGGTGGCCGATGCATAAATAGCACCGGTTTCGGCGAGCTGATTGGCCAGTTCACCTGCGCTGAGCTTATCGTTTCCTTGATTGAGCATGGAGGTGGTCAGTGCTGCTAACCCAAACTGCTGGTTATCAAAGGCTGATCCTGCTCTGAAAGCGACATGAATCGTGACCATTGGGGCGTGTTGTGTTTGATAAAAGAGGACGGGAACGTGTTGGTTTGTTTGCCATGATAAAGGGGTGATGGCAAATAATGATGCAGCGCTCAGGGCGAGAAGAAGAAATGAAGTGATGCGTGTAGCTGTGCGTTTCTGGATCCCTCGCTTCGCTCGGGATGACGTGACTGGTGTGCGTTTCATGCAGGATCCTTTTGGGGTTTGATCGGGAGAAGTGATGCCTCGGTGAGGTTGTTCTCTATGAAATACCGTTGTGCTGTTTGGCGTAATTGCCCAGCAGTCACGGCTTGAATGTTTCGGGCGTAGCGTTCTGCTGTTTGATGACCTAGTCCTAGGGTTTCTAGCATACCTAATTCCATCGCCTGTCCAAATAATGAATCTTGTTCAAATGTCTTTTGGGCAACCAATTGTGTTTTGACGCGTCTCAGTTCTTCTGGCGAAATCATCGTGGTTTTTAATAGATGAATTTCTTTTAGCAGCGCTTGTTTAAGTTCGGTGAGAGAATGAGGAGGGGAGGGCATTGCAAATAGGGTAAATTGAGACTGGTATCGTGAATATGAGTCATAGTAAACGCTTGCAGCACTGGCTAAGTGTTGGGTGCGAATTAAAGATTGAGACAGTCGTGCATTTTCTCCCGCATCTAAAATGCCTGCGAGGAGTTCTAGTGCGTAGGCATCACTTGATTCGGTTGGCGTCATGTTGGGGACGGTGTATCCCATCAGTAAAACCGGTTGTTGTGCCGGGGCATGAATGTCAACGCGTTTGATGCCTAATCCGATCGGTTCAACTTGTGGGTGTGAGGTCAGCTGAGTTTGTTTTGTAATGGATTGAAAGGCTTGTTGAATCCAGGGTTTGATTTCGGCAGCGTTCACGTCACCTACAATCACTAAGCGTGCGTGATTAGGGGTGTAATAGCGTTGGTACCAAGCGCGCACATCTTGGACAGAAAGGCGTTGTAAATCAGACATCCAACCCACGATCGGGTGTTGGTATGGGGTGGCCAAATGGGCGGTCGCCATGAAACGCTCAAACGCCAAAGCCTGTGGGTTGTTATCTGTTCGTAAGCGTCGCTCTTCGCGCACCACTTTGATTTCTTTGGCAAATTCATCGGGAGATAAATTGAGATGTTGCATGCGGTCGGCTTCGAGTTTCAGCGCGGTTTTTAACGTTTTTGTACTGATCTTTTCAAAGTAAACGGTGTAATCTTGGCTTGTAAACGCATTATCTTGCCCGCCTTGTTTAGCGATGATTTGTGAAAATTGGCCGGCAGGAATCAGGGGCGTGCCTTTAAACATCATGTGTTCTAGTGCGTGAGAAATGCCTGTGAGTCCACCAGGTTCATCAGCGGAACCCACGGGATACCACACCATAACGATGGCGATGGGGGCACGATGATCGGGCTTAATAAAGACTTGCAAGCCATTTTTTAATTGAAAATGGGAGACAGGTTCAGCAACAGCTAAGTGCACAAAGGCGCACAAAAAGATCGAACATAAACAATGTTTTAAAGAGATCATGATAAGAGAAGCTTACTGATACGATAGAAAAGGTGTTAGAATCCCACATTTGTAATGGTTTGTATACCTGGTTGAATATATGTCATGGTTTAAACAGTTAATCTCGCGTGTGGGTGGAAAGTCTGAGGATGTAGCCGCTGATGATGTCGCACCTACTGAAATAGAACAACCTAAGCCTTTACAAGAAGGGTTACGTAAAACACGATCGTTTTGGGGCGAGGGTCTTAAGCGTTTACTCTGGGGTAAAAAAAGCCTTGATCCCGCCTTACTTGAAGAACTAGAAAATTGTCTGTTGTCAGCGGATGTTGGGGTCAATATGACCTCTTATTTGCTTGAGCCCTTGGTTCAAGGATTAAAACACAATGAAGTCCAAGATGGAGAGCGTGTTCTTGCACTGCTCAAATCAAGATTAATTGAACGACTTGAGCCATTGTGCGTGCCTTTGGTGGCGCCTGCAGGAGCGTCCCCTTTTGTGGTTTTACTGGTGGGGGTGAACGGAGCCGGAAAAACAACCACCATGGCTAAATTGGCAAGACGCTGGCAGTTAGATGGAAAAAAAGTGTTGATGGCTGCCGGAGACACCTTTCGTGCAGCGGCGGTCGAGCAACTGCAACGCTGGGGCGATCGATATCACATTCCTGTGGTCGCGCAAGGGACTGGGGCTGATAGTGCCGCGGTGATTTATGATGCGTGTCAGTCTGCAAAGGCAAAGGGGATTGACATCGTATTGGCGGATACTGCAGGTCGGCTACATACTCAAGGGCAATTGATGGATGAATTAAAAAAAATCAAACGCGTATTGGGTAAGTTGGATGCGGCATTGCCACAAGAAACGCTGTTGGTGTTAGATGCGGGCATTGGTCAAAATGCAATAAATCAGGTGCAGCAATTTCATGACGCAATCGGCATCACAGGCCTTGCGTTAACAAAATTAGATGGGACCGCCAAAGGCGGGGTTGTGTTTGCTTTGTCGGAAAAATATTCGATTCCACTTCGTTATATCGGGATAGGCGAAGCCATCGATGATTTACGTCCCTTTGAAGCAAAAGCATTTGTAGAGGCAGTGTTGAATGATGATTCAGTTTGATCAAGTCGTAAAGCGTTATCCAGGTGGGTTTGATGCATTAAGTCAAGTTGATTTTTATCTTGAAAAAGGGGAAATGGCTTTTTTGACAGGCCATTCTGGCGCGGGGAAGAGCACGTGTTTAAAATTAGTGGCCATGTTAGAGCAGCCCACGTCTGGGTGTATTACGGTCAATGGCCGGCAGCTCCATCAAATTAAAAAACGCGATGAGGTGGCGTATCATCGCATGGGGATAGGCTTTACGTTTCAGTCGCCCCATTTATTGAGTGATCGCAATGTATTTGAAAACGTGGCGCTGCCTTTGCTTATTCAAGGTGAGGCGCAGTCGACGGTGACAAAACGCGTGCATGCCGCCTTAGATTTAGTCGGTTTATTGCGTAAAGAAAAATGTTTACCACTTCATTTATCCAGCGGGGAGCAGCAGCGCATTGGTTTGGCAAGGGCCGTGGTGCATAAGCCTGCGTTGTTACTTGCGGACGAACCAACCGGTAATTTAGACCCTATTTTATCCATAGAAATGATGCGGTTGTTTGAGCAGTTTAATCAGGTTGGCGTGAGCGTCTTGATTGTCACGCATGATTTGGCACTGATTGCAGGCATGAAAAACCGTATTGTTGTGTTAAAGGAGGGTAAAATATGTTAGCTCGTCTTCGTGTGATTGTTGCGCGTCATATGCAGGCCGCTGCGTATAGTTTCTTGGTCTTGAGGCAACAGCTTTTTTCAACCTTGATGACGACCTTGGTGATTGCGGTTGCGCTGACGCTACCCACTCTATTTGGCATCATGGGGGATAATTTAAAGCTCATGAGCCATGGTTGGAAAGAAAACAACCACATTTCTTTATATTTAAAAATGAAAGCAGGCCCTACTGAGGTCGCGCAAACCCTCAAAGCGGTTCAGGCCATATTAGGGGTAGAGCGTGTTGCTCTACAAACACCAGAACAGGGATTGAAAGAGCTTGAAAAGCAAGATGGCATGCAAGATGTCATGCAGTATTTACCAGAAAACCCATTGCCCGCTATGATTGATGTGGTCCCTAATGCCTCTTATGATACCCCACAGAAATTACAGCAATTGGAAAGTCGTTTAAAAATGCTCCCTTTTGTTGAGCAGGTGAAGCTCGATATGGAGTGGATTCAGCGTTTATATACCTTGCTTTTATTGGTCAAAACCATGATTCAAGGGATCACTGTGTTGCTCGCGGCGGCCGTTATCTTGATTATTGGGAATACTTTGCGCCTGTCTTTTTTGCATCGACAAGAAGAGTTATTGGTCTTAAAGCTGGTGGGTGCGACCGATGCCTATATCATGCGGCCTTTTTTATATTTAGGGATGTGGTATGGGGTGTTGGGTGCGTTGGTCGCGATTTTATTTGTGACCTTCTTTTTATTTCATATCAGTCATGCAGCACAGCTGGTCGTATCGACTTATCAGTTGGGCTTGTCCTTTATTGGATTAACCATCAAGCAGTCTTATTGTCTTGTTCTTTTTTCAGGGATGTTGGGGTGGGTGGCGTCTCAATGTTTTGTTAGAACAAAGCTGGCTTCCATTGAAGTGATGAAATAGTGTATAATGGTGCGGATTTATAGGGGGTTGTCAGTCGTGCTGGCAACAGTTTTGAGTTGTTTGGAGGATCTTTGATGTCTCAGTCATTGCAATTGGGCACGATAGGGTTGCCGATTGGCAGTCTTGATGCTTATATTTATCAAGTGAATCAAATTTCTATGCTGTCTTTGGAAGAAGAAGTGTTGTTTGCCAAACGGTTTCAGAACGAAAACGATTTAGAAAGTGCAAAAAAACTGGTTTTATCTCATTTGCGTTATGTGGTCCGTGTCGCCAAAGGCTATTTAGGATATGGCTTGCCCTTAGGCGATTTGGTTCAAGAGGGGAATGTCGGATTAATGAAGGCGGTGAAACGCTTTGATCCCACCATGGGAGTCAGATTGGTTTCTTTCGCAGTGCATTGGATTAAAGCAGAAATACATGAATTTATTATAAAAAATTGGCGAATTGTTAAAATAGCAACTACAAAAGCTCAGCGTAAATTGTTCTTTAAATTAAGACAACAAAAATCGCGTTTAGGGTGGTTTACGGATGAAGAAGTGAGTGCGGTTGCCACCGATTTAGGGGTGAGTCGTCAAGAAGTATTATTAATGGAGCAGCGGTTAAACGCCTCAGATGTCGCATTTGACATACCCGATGACGCAGAAGAAGGCGGGAGCGGCAGTAGTAGTTGGGCGCCCGCTGAGTATTTGGCGGATCATTCTATGGATCCGGCAAGGGTCTTTGAATGTGAGCAGCTCGAGACTGACTCGCATGATCGGTTACATGGCGTATTAGCTCAATTAGATGCGCGCAGCCAAGATATTTTAGCCTTGAGATGGCTGGCTGAGAAAAAAGCGACACTCCATGAATTAGCAGATAAATACCAAGTCTCAGCTGAGCGTATTCGCCAGTTAGAAAAACAAGCGTTAGATAAGTTAAAAAAATTGATGGTCGCTGCGTAGTCTATTTAGGTAACGTCCCAAACCTCTTTTATACTCCGATCTGTCCCCTCTCCCGCGCACGAAATGCTTATAAAGCTCATACGCTGAACGCGGGGGAGGGCTAGGGAGGGGGTTTTCGTTGACTATACAGGTTTACCCCCTCCCCAACCCTCCCCCGCGAAAGACATCAACATATTATTCAATCTTCTAGCGCGTGAGAGGGGGTATTCGAGCGTAAAAAAGGTTAGGGACGTGACCTAGTTGGCTGGCGTGTCCCACAATACAGCCGCTTGTTGTCTAGCAATCTCTACAACTAACTCACTTGCCGCATTGATATCTGGCGCAAAATAGCGGTCTTCCTGGAAAAATTTAACGTGTTTTCTAACCAGGGTGATGATGTCTTCCAAGCTGTCACTGGACTTAAGCGGGCGACGTAATTCAATCCCTTGGCAGGCGGCTAATAATTCAATTGCTAAAATATAGCGCACATTTTCTATCATGTCTTTTAACCGCCATGCAGCATAGGTTGCCATGCTGACATGATCTTCTTGATTTGCTGAGGTGGGAATGCTATCGACACTAAATGGGTGTGCTAATGACTTATTAGCACTTGCAAGGGATGCAGCAGTGACATGGGCCACCATAAAGCCAGAGTTTAAGCCCGGCTGTGGGGCTAAAAAAGCAGGCAATCCTTTATTGAAATGCGGATCCACTAACAGTGCAATTCTACGCTCCGCAATCGCACCGATTTCTGATAACGCAATGGCCAGCAAGTCGGCTACTTGCGCGACGGGTTCGGCATGAAAATTACCGCCGGATAATACCAGGCCTTTCTCTGCAAACACCAGCGGGTTATCGGAAACGGCATTGGCTTCAATGGCGAGCACGGATACAACATGTTTTAAACTATCCAGACAAGCCCCTAATACTTGCGGTTGGCATCTTAAGCAGTACGGGTCTTGTACGGTTGCACAGTGTTTATGTGCATCCATGATGTTGCTGTTTGTTAAGAAGTGGCTTAATTTTTTTGCGACTACAATTTGTCCTACATGTCCTCTCACTTTATGGATGAGCGGATTAAAAGGGGTCAGACTCCCTTGTGCGGCATCGACAGTTAGCGCACCAATGACGATGGCGGCATTGAGTAGGTCTTGCGCCTGAAATAAATGATATAAGGCAATGCCGCATGACACTTGCGTACCATTGAGTAAAGCAAGTCCTTCTTTGGCAGCTAAAGTGAGGGGAGGTTGCAAAATGTGTTTTAACGCTTGCTTTCCGGAGATGATTTTCCCTTGATAACGCACTGAGCCTTCACCAATGAGCGGCAGCGCTAAGTGTGCCAAGGGCGCTAAATCACCTGATGCACCCACAGAGCCTTTACACGGGATGCAGGGGTAAAGCCCGTGATTATAAAACTGAATCAGGGTTTCAATGATCTGTCTACGTACGCCTGAATAGCCTCGTGCTAAGCTATTTATTTTTAACAGCAAAATCAATTTAGTCATTTCATCTGGGATGAGTTCACCAACGCCTGCCGCATGCGACAGTAAAATATGGCGTTGTAATATTTCGAGTTCATGGGGTTTTATTTTCGTATTCGCCAGCAAGCCAAATCCGGTATTGACCCCATAGACGGTTTTGTCTTCGGCGATGATGTGTTTAATAAATTGCTCAGATTCATCAATCGCATGCCACGCGCTTTCATTTATTTTGATGTGAATATCATGGGTTAAGAGATGATGGGTGTGTTCTAAGGTGAGTTCGCCTGGTGTGAGTGAGAAAAATGTTTTCATGTTGTTTTATTTCCATAACTGCTTGCCCGTTATCCTGAGCAAAGCGAGGGATCTCCTGCTACTAGGTGGAGATCCCTCACTGCGTTCGGGATGACGTTTGCATGAGACATTAGCGTTAATTTTTACTATAGTAAGATAAAAATAGATTTGCAATGTGCTAATTTTTTCAGATACAATTTGGGTACTCACGCGATGAGGAAATAGCGTGTTGAAACCAACCTATTATGGAGAATTTATCATGCGGTCTACCGTGTTATCTTGTTTTTTATTGTCTACTTCTTTTTCTGCTTGGTCAGCCACTCCTTTTGTTGTCGGTCAAGATCCCTTAAAAGAATTACAGCGCGAATTTACGTTAAGTTCCACGCCCTCCTTAAGTAACGCGGCGCCGTCTTCTAACGAGTTACGTCTGATTCAACAACACCAATCCCGCAACCACCAGTATCATATTCGTTTACAGCACTACTATCATCATATTCCTGTGTATGGTGGAGACATTGTTTTACACAGTCCCTACCCATTTGCCGAGACCTTACAGCGTCATCCCCAGGTCAAACTATCAGGGCATTTATTCAAATCAGTGTCGGACCAGTTAGATGAACATTTAAATTTAGAGGCTCAAGCACCGCTTGCCCTCGCGCATTTTAAAAAACAATATGCAAACAGTACCATTACGCAAGAAAAAATTTCACCGACCCTTTATATTGATGAGAAAAACCAATCACATTGGGCCTATGAAGTCCATTTATTTATCATTCAACCCGATCATATGCCCGCGTCACCGAGCGCGATTATCGATGCAGAATCTTACCAACCCTACCTCAGCTGGAATGATCTCAAGACCGTAAAAACCAAGGCTTTGGGTATCGGTTATGGCGGTAATACGCTGATGGGTATGTCTCAATATGGTCAGGGCCTTCCTCCATTATCGATTCAGCGTGATGCGTTGCGCGATCGGTGTTTTATGGAAAATAAGCAAGTGCGGGTGATGGACATGAAGCATCAGTATGAAACTGAGCAGCCCCAGACCATGTCATTTAAGTGTTCAGTGACACCCAATACCACAAGCGTCTTCTGGACAGGATACCGCCAAGATGGGTATGACAAGATGAATGGCGCATTTTCGCCTTCTAACGATGCATTATATGCTGCTGAAATCACACATCATCTTTATCAAGATTGGTATCAAATTGCGCCCTTGCTAGATAGGCACGGAGATCCTATGCGCTTACATATGCGGGTCCATTTTGGAGATAATTATGACAATGCATTTTGGGATGGTGAGCAAATGACGTTTGGTGACGGAGACCGTGATACGTTCTATCCATTGGTGTCGATAGGCATCACCGCGCACGAAATTAGCCATGGGTTTACAGCGCAGCATGCCAATTTAGCTTATTTTGGACAATCTGGCGCCATTAACGAAGCATTTTCTGATATGGCAGCTAAGGCCGCTGAGTTTTACGCGAAGCTCCCAACAGATTGGCGTATTGGCTTTGAAGTGATGAAGCCACAATCAGGGCAAGATGCACTGCGTTACATGGATATCCCTCATCGTGATGGGGTGTCTGTTGACTCTGTGCCAGCTTATTTAGAAGAAGAAAAATCAGGGCGGGTAGATGTTCATCATGGCAGCGGGGTTTTTAATCGCCTCTTTTATTTAATTGCTACAACACCCGGTTGGACGATTCATCAAGCCTTTGATTTAATGGTGCACGCCAACATGGATTATTGGACCTCTTATAGCGATTTTCAAGAGGGTGGGTGTGGCGTGGTGTATGCTAGTGAAGAGCTAGGGTATGAGACACAGCATGTGATCACGGCACTTGAGCAGGTTGGCATTGATAGTAAGCTTTGTTTGTTATAGGCAACTCTTCACGTTTTCTATACATCGGATAGTAGCCTGGATTTCGCTGCAGGTTACTATCCTTTTTTTAATTTTCGTAATATTGTTTTGCTTTGTTTCTTCGTTGTCTGGCATGATGGCGTTCCTTTTGACCCGCATTTTTTAGTATAGTCCATCTTATGGGAAATAAGATGCTCTACTTAACCTTTCGAGCCAATTGATCTGGAGGACCGTTGATGACTAAATTAAGTGTAAATGTAAATAAATTAGCAACCTTACGTAACTCGCGTGAAAAAAATAACCCAGATGTATTAAAAACAACATTGGATATTATTAGCTATGGCGCAGAAGGCATTACCGTGCATCCTCGCCCTGACGGTCGACATATCCGTAAAGAGGATGTGTATAATATTGCAAAAGCAATTCATGTGGAGTTCAATATTGAAGGCTATCCTGATAAAAATTTTTTAACATTAATGAAAGAAGTGAGGCCAACGCAATGTACGTTAGTGCCTGATCCACCGCATGTATTAACGTCAAATGCGGGGTGGCGAATAGAAGAACATGTTTTGTTTTTACAAGAAACCATCGTTGAGTTACATCAACACGGTATTCGTACTTCTTTATTTGTAGATCCACATCAAATGACGGCAAAAGACATTGAATTGTTAAAGGTCACCGGCACAGATCGTGTTGAACTGTATACTGAGGCTTATGCCGATGCTTTTGATACACCGAATGCAGATAAAACATTGGCCATTTATAAACGGGTCGCTTTAGAAGTGAATAAGTTAGGCATAGACCTCAATGCGGGTCACGATCTTAATCTTAAAAATTTACGTCATTTTATTAACGAGATTCCAAGCATTAAAGAAGTCTCTATTGGCCATGCGCTCATTTGTGATGCATTACAATTAGGGATGAAAGAGGCGGTGTCACAGTATTTAGCTTGTTTGGACAGTTAAGATTATTCACGCAACGTATTCATGTTTAGATGGTATGAATAGGAACAGATGATGTTACAAGATGTGTTAGTAAGCGCTCCGTATTTGGCGCTATTTCGTGCAATTGCAGGTGGTGAACGCGAACATGCTTCTGCGCTCTTAAGAGAAAATCCTCGCTTGTTAACAGAGAAAACAATCACAACCGGCTCGACTTGGCTCCATTTGGCTGCGCAACGGGGTGATACTCATATTTGTGATGATTTAATCAGAATGGGGCATGAAGTTAATCCCATGAATAATGAGGGTAAAACACCTTATCAATTGGCGAGTCTTGATGAGGTGCGTGCGGTATTGGTAGAAAAGCAATTAAAACACTGTGTTGAGGAATATGTTTTAGTGCTGCGTGATAGCAATTTCTCTCGAGAGATTACATTTAACGTTTTCAATAATGATGAATTTAATTCACGTGTAGACAACGATGCTATGTTGCAGCATGTTCATATTACAACAGAAGAGACGGGTGAACGGGTCTGCTTTCGAGCGGATGTATTGATGCAGCCTTATCTAGGCCCACTTTTTGTCATTTATGCTAATTTGGTCTTGATGCATCTCTATTCTGAAAAAGTGGGACAAGATGCTTTTCATCCGCTATTTCAAGCTTGCTTTTATCTCACCTGTATCAACCATGCGGTCGCACACTTCCCTTTTTTAATAGAGCTGCCTCATGAAGAAGATAAAAACGAAATAAGTTTGGCCAAAAAATTGTTTATTTCAAGCTTTGTGAGTGGTTTTATAATGACATATAATCAATGTGATGATGAGCAAAAAGCGCAATTAGAGCATCAGCATGGAAGAGGAGCAATTGAGCAGGCTCAAACATGGTTACAGGCAGATGGTGAGGGGGCTTTGCATGCGTTTGACGATGAGTTGAAGCAGGTTTATGGGGTTGTCGATAGCGAACCCGCGCAAGAAGAGGCAGCGTTTACTATCCCGCCGCCTGTAGTACATTATGGCCCTCCCATAGCGTCTCGGCCGAGCGCGACGACTAGTCATGAGCGCATCATTCAGCGGCATAAAGATTGTTGGGGTATGTGATACTAAGCGAAGGCCCCAATTATTCACTATATTATTATCGAGCGACTTGCAGGATGGATCCCCGCCTTCGCGGGGAAGGCAACCTAAGGGAGCGTATTAACAAGACGCGGCACTAGAAACTACTTTATCAGCACTTTGCGCTAATCACCTCCGCTAATTACTTTCATTATTTATATAAGTACTATATTATTATATAAATACTTTATAATTAATAGCTTCATGAAGACGGTTTTTTATCACCCCACCAGTCAAAAGGATATTGAAGCGTTTCCTCCTAAAGTGAGGCAACGTATTGCGAGGTTATTGGATATGTTGGCGGAGGGATTGGAATTACAGCCTAATGATTTTAAATACATGGGGACAGTGGGGGCGGGAGTTTATGAATTAAGAATAAAAATAAGTAAGCAGTACCGTGTTTTTTATGTGGCTAAGTTTGAGGAAGCCATTTATGTATTACATGCTTTTGTTAAAAAAACACAGGAAACTTCTCAAAGGGATATTGATAAGGGTAAAGAGCGGTATGGCTTGTTGTTGCGTAACCGAAAGTGAGGGTAAAAACCATGGATGAGGAAAAATTTATTGAAGGTTCAGGGAATGTTTTTAAAGATGTGGGTTTTGATAATGTCGAAGCCAAAAATCTAAAATTTCGGTCCCATTTAATGACTATTCTAGTTCGTTATATACAAGTGGAGGGATTTACCCAAAAAACAGCGGCCAAACAATTGGGTGTTTCACAACCAAGGATCAGTAACCTTTTACATGGAAAAATTGATTTATTTAGCGTTGGAATGTTGCTCGATATGATGGAGCGCGCGGGGTTCCCAATCTATAAAAAAATACAGGTCGATGCGACTCGTGTTTTTGACCAATATCATAGCCAGCATCTTCATGGATGAGGACAAAGATTAAAAATTTGTAGGTGAGTAGCAAACTGGAAGTTTTATAAGGGTGTTTCACCACAAGTGCACCACTCATTCACCAGCCCCCGATTGAGCCTACATGCCGGGAAAGAATCTTCCCGTATTTTTCTCTGCAGGCGCATCCTCAAGATGTTGTTGAACCAGCTCACGTATGTCTTGAGTCATCATGCTGTTAAGTACATTAAACATGTCGCGCTTGAAGCGCATACCCTGCTGAAGGAATAACTGAACTAATGGATATTGTCCGCTGCGAAGCGTTGCTGAAATCAGCATCGCTTGTGTAGGTTGAATATGTTGTGATAATAGCATTTTGACGATGTTTAACTCTGGTTCATGTAGGTTTGTAGCCTCTTCTAACATTTTTTCACTGGCTTTAAGACCTTTTTCAAAGAAAAGCGCAAGATTGTCTAGATCTTTATTTTTGATGAGGCTCTGTGCGGCTGCTTCATTTACAGGCGCTCCAAAATCCACTAACAGTTTAATGATAGTCTTAGTTCCTTTTTCAGACACCGCTGTTAATAACGCTTCACTGGGTTGAATACCTGCTTGGAGAAGTATGGTTAAAAGACCTGTTCTACTGGGATCACAAAGATTGCTTCTATTAACATCTCTTCAGTAGGCTCACTTCCTTGTTCAAGTAGCCATTGGACTGAAGTTAAATGAGACGATTGACACGCAGCTGATAAAAGTTCACTTGAATTGAAAGGTGAGGAAGAAAGATTAGGGTCAATGACGGCTTCTATTTGTTTTAAAAGAACAGGTGGAAAGTGAGAGGACAAGCTATCGAATGTCGCCTGTGAAATTTTCCCGCCATGTTGAATCAGGTGTTGAAGGAGATCCTGCTTTTGAAGGATAAAGGCAGTCACCATCATCATTTCATTGGGAAGGATGCCCCCGTTAAGTAACTCTACAGCGAGTTGAGTCTGATTGGCATAACACACTTTTTCTAATAATAACGGTGAACGGATGCCGAGTTGAAAATAAAACCTGATTTGGGATTCATTATTTCCATTACAATTCGCCAAGTTTAAACCTTGATGATGTAGTGTTACCCCCCAGCCGTTCAAAAAGAGCGCTGAATCATAATCTTCGCGTGAAATAGCCTTCATTAAGCTTTTTTCTGCATCCCAGCCGTTATCAACGAGATATTGAAATAACGGTTTGTCTTGAGTTGAAATAGCAATGTCGTATAGATCTTCTAAAATTTTAGCGCTTTCCATTTTATAGCATTTAAATGCATCAGGATCTTGTTTCAGTTTTAATAAACACTGAATCAATAAAGGTCTATCTTTTTTGCATACAAAAAGTTCACTTTTAAGATAAAGATCGGGTTCTTCTGATCCATGAGCCAGAGATGCTAAACCAGAAAGTTGATAATAAGCTCTATAAAGGGCTTCGCCCAATAAGGCATCTGATTTAAATTCCACAGGAGGTAATTGATTAGCGTCAGTGAAAAACCAGGATTGCGATTCTTTTGAATAGCTGATGTTAATTGCGTGATTGCCTCCTATCTCATTAAGCTTATTGCACGAAAAATTCATTGAGAAAGAGACCAGACCAAATTGCTGTTTTAATTGACTAAAGCTATCCACGATGTCTTTTTTTGAACGAATATCCCGTTTCATTGTCCAGGCCAATTGAGGCCGAAGATCCGGATGCTCTTTTACCAATTGAGGTTGAGTCATAAGGCTTGTCCTTACGGTCGATTGGGACGTCGAAAAAAAGGGCTGTTGATAGACTTGAACGCCATCAAAAAAGGCTAAAATATCGATCAAAGATTGAAGTTGCTTTGTTGAAAGGGTCTTTTGTTTAATGGTGGACCATATGTTTTGACATTGCTCATCGGATAAGCTTGCAATCTCTTTTAATCTTGAATCAAAAGAAGCGAAATCATTGAGCAAAAATGCCTGCATCGCCATATTTGCGATTCCGAAGCAATATCCTATTTCATCACTTGCTATCATTCCAAAATTTTTATCAAAGCGATAGCCTATTTGCTCCATCTTATGTATAAAAAACCCTTGTCCTCTTGCATACATACTCGATAAAAGAGATCGAGATAACTCGCCCTCTGATGTCAATAATGCTGACAACGTCTCTATATCTTGTGGCTTTGGGTTTTCGATGGTCGATAAAGCCTGGAGTTGAGTATGTAGCTTTTCTATGGCTTGCACCCTGGGTTCACTCGGATATTTTCGTTCAAAAGCAGCCAAGCAGGCGCTTACAATATCACGATATTTAAGCAGAAGATCTTGTTGGGGCTCTTGGGTAAGAGAAGCTAAATATTCGGCTAAAGCTAGCATAATAAACTCCCGATCCGTTGTCTCACAACGTCCACGTGGCAGGGTTTGTCCACGGTACGTCGGCGTTCTGGAAAATGTAAACCGTATCTTTTATCATTGTAGATGAGTTTTAAATAAAAGTGATTTGCTTATCTCGCAAAATTCAGACCTAATCTAATCAATTAAAAATAAATGGATAGGATTTGTCTGATTATGGCAAATAAAAATCCCGAAGACATAACCATTGTGAGGATCGGTTAAATTGAATCAAGGTCATTAGCGTTGGGTATAACTGTATAATACAAGAAGAATGGCCGAACATGGAACCAATTTTAATTGAGTGTACCCGAAAGTGTACCCCGTAGAATTATCTAGATGGTTTTGAAAATCCTGGTGGTGGTTCATCGCTTAAAGTAAAACCGCCGCCTTCTATCATCTCTCTCCGTGGTTTGTGGCCAGGATATTTTTTTTGATATTCAAGTTCTTGACGCGTCATTTTTTTTCCGTCTTCATTTAATGCGTAAGCCGCAACGCCAGTTAAACCCAGGAAAATTGCGCGATCACTTACGTTAGATAACTTCCTTTTAGCAAACATAGAAAAATTTTTTAACATGATGACTCTTGTCTAATAAAACCTTTGCCACTACTGGTCGGGACGGAAGGATTTGAACCTTCGACCCCTAGCACCCCATGCTGTCCTGTATAGATTTCAAGGACTTTCATTTGCATTCAACAACACTTAACAGTCATTGTATATACTGGTTAATAGGCATATTATACCTTTCAGGCAGTATCAGTTAATATTAATCCAGTTTATTAAATTAGGTACCAAAACTGGTTCCAAATAATAAGGTAGGCATCATGGACGTAGATCAACAATCTCAATTTATTATTTATCAAGCTGAAGATGGTTATACTAAAATTGATGTTCGATTGGAAGATGAAACAGTCTGGCTTTCACAGAAACATATGGCAGATCTATTTCAAAGTAGTAAACAAAACATCAGTCATCATATCAATAATATATATAGTGAAGGGGAGTTACAACAAGAGGCAACTGTCAAAAAATATTTGACAGTTCAAACTGAAGGCGCTCGCAAGGTTACTCGTGAACTTGAATTCTACAGTCTTGATATGATTATTTCCGTAGGCTATCGAGTCAAAAGTCATGTAGCTACCCGTTTTCGTATCTGGGCGACTCAAAATCTCAAAGAATATATTATCAAAGGTTTTGTTTTAGATGACGAGCGCCTAAAAAACCCAGATCAACCATTTGACTATTTTGAAGAGCTATCACGCCGTATTCAAGACATCCGTACGTCTGAGAAACGATTTTACCGCAAGATTACTGATATTTATGCGACTAGCGTTGACTATGATCCAACCCTTGAAATCAGCATTCTTTTTTTCACAACAGTACAAAACAAAATGCATTGGGCGATTACAGGACAAACGGCGGCAGAAATCATTAAAGACAGAGCCGATAACACTAAGCCTAATATGGGTCTCACTAATTGGCGTGGCACAAAACCCAGAAAACAGGATGTTGCCATCGCTAAAAACTACCTCACGCAAGAAGAGCTTTTAGTCCTTAATAATTTGGTTGAACAATATCTTATTTTCGCAGAGGGTCAAGCGATGCGACGCATTCCCATGCGTATGGCAGACTGGGTTCAAAAGCTAGATGGGTTTTTGTCTCTCAATGATCGAGACATTTTATCGCATGCCGGCAAAGTATCGCATGATCTAGCCAAACAAATTGCTGAACGAGAATACGATATTTTTCATCATCAACAGCTTAACATTGAAGCTTCTGAAGAAAGTGACTTTGAGAGCACGATTAGACAAATTCAAACGATACAAAAAAAGAAAATGGACGAGACCATAGATTAAAATAACAAAAGAGCATGATGATAAAATTTACCGATAATTACATTAAAAACTTACATCAAGAGAAAAACTGGTTTGAACAAACTGAAGCCACCGGCCTTGCCGTCCGCGTGTTGCCCAGTGGTCATAAATCATGGATTTACAGATTCACGCTGAATAATAAACGTTACAAAATGACCTTAGGTAAGTATCCCGGGATCAGTTTAAAGCAAGCCCGAGACCTGCATCAACAGGCAGAAAGCTTGAAGGATCAAGGCATCAATCCTATCGAACAAAACGCGCAAGACAAATTAAAACTCAATCATACCTTACAAAACCTAATTCTATCTTGGTATGCCAACTATATTGAAAAAAACCGTAAACAACCGGGCCAAATTAAACAAATGATTGATGCAGACATTATTCCTCTGCTCGGCGATCAATTACTTGAAAAAATACAAGCAAGAGACATTAGCAAAGCGCTTGATCTTATTGTAAAACGAGGTGCACCGGTTCATGCGAATAAAGTACTCAGCACCCTTAAACAAGCATTTAATTATGCAACCAGTCGTGGGGAAATGGTGACCAACCCTGCTGTCAATATAAGGGCGCGTGATATTGGTGGCATAGAAAAACCCCGAGAACGATTTCTTTCATTAGAAGAGATTCAGAAGTTGTGGTTATTTTTAGATAGCAATGCCAGTAAACTCTATTTTCATGTAAAAATCGCCATTAAAATAATTTTATTAACGGGAGTCAGAACGGCAGAACTGCGCTTGGCACAATGGGATGAGTTTGATTTTGAACAATCACAGTGGACTATTCCGGCAAAACATACAAAAAGTGGGATGATGATGAAAATTCATCTTAGCCCGCAAACGAAAGCATTATTAGACGAGTTAAACCGACATAGTATCTCTTGTTATGTGCTTCCTGGGTTAAAAGACTGTCAACCCTTAACAGATAAAGTATTGCCACGGGCAATCAATAGAATTCAAGAGCGCCTTGGGATCCCTCAATGGACGGCGCATGATTTAAGAAGGACGTTTGCAACACAATTGGGAGAGGCGTTGCATGTTGATCCGGTCGTGATTGAGAAATGCTTGGGTCATAAAATGCCTAAGATCATGGCAACCTATAATAAAAATGAAATGTTGCCACAACGGAAAGAAGCGTTGGAGCGGTGGGGGAAGTATATTGAAAGCCTTTTATGTGATAATGTACAGCCGTTATCTATGGAAAACGTTAACGCAAATCCAACAGCAATAAGGAGCGCAGCGCTATGACTCAAGACAATTCACAAAATAACACCCAGTTTTTACTTTACCAGACGGAAGATGGCAGCATTCGTGTTGAGACCAGAATGCAAAATGAGAGCATTTGGCTAACTCAAGAACAAATGTCAGAGTTATTTAATAAGTCAAAATCCACAATTAACGAACACATTAAAAACATATTTTCGGAAGGTGAGCTCATAGAAAGCCTGGTCATGAGAAAATTCGGAAATTCCGAATTTTCTACTAAGCCTACGAATTGTTATAATCTTGATGTCATTATTTCTGTTGGTTATCGCGTTAAATCCATTCGCGGCACTCAATTCCGAATCTGGGCAACGCAACGCTTACGTGAATACATCATCAAAGGTTTTACAATGGATGATGAGCGTCTTAAAAACGCCGGCGGGGGTAATTATTTTGATGAATTACTTTCACGCATTCGCGACATTCGCTCTTCCGAAAAAGTATTTTGGCGTAAAGTCTTGGACATCTATGCAACCAGCATCGATTATAGCCCCGACACCCAAGTATCAAAAAATTTCTTTAAAGTCATTCAAAACAAAATGCATTGGGCGGCACATGGTCATACTGCAGCAGAGATTATTTATCAACGTGCAGATTCTGACAAACCTAACATGGGGGTGACCAACTGGATAGGATCAAAAATTCGTAAAAATGAAGCTGAAATTGCTAAAAATTACCTCAATGAACAAGAACTTGATATTCTCAATCGCATTGTGAGCATGTATTTGGAGTTTGCAGAAATGCAGGCTATGAGTCACAAACCAATGACTATGAAGGATTGGATTAAAAAGCTCGATGACTTTCTCACCATTTCAGATCGAGATCTGCTCAGCCATGCTGGAAAAGTAAGCCATGAAGCGGCCTTAAAAAAAGCGCATGAAGAATATGAAAAATTCCATCGTAACGAGCTCACACAACCTTCTGACGTTGAGAAGCATTTTATTGAGGCAGAAAGAGAATTGAAGCAAGTAGAATCTATTAAGCCGAAAAAAGAAAAAACTAAGTAGAAGTGATACTTAATGATGACAAAAACAAATAATGAGAAAAATAATTAGAGAAAAAAGATCTAAGGACTTACACACACCTTTCGCATGCTTTGGCATGCCCTCAAAACTCCGTGTCCCCATTGAGTTTTGAGCGTTTTTACAAAATGATTATAACAAAAATCGCGGTGAACGTGCGGTGAAGAAAGTGGTGAACTCAGATCCCTTGATTTCATTAGGTTTTATGGGGGGCTTCACCACAGGTGCACCACTTATTCACCACAATCTCTTTTAAAGTTACCCTAAAAGTTAATCAAAGGTATGGCATTTTGCGATACCAGCGTAGCATATTTAATATGCCACCTTCCGCAAATTGCCATGCCTGTTCTCATAGGTGATCACCAATTGGCCATTGCTCATCGTTGCTTTTTCAGCAAAATAACCTTGAGGTGGATGGATAGATGCGCGTTTAGGGAAGGGATAAGTTTGGATTGCACCGTTTTCATCATAACAAACATAAATGTCACGTTTAGGGTCAATCAGTAAAGGGGTGTTGTGATAATAATCTGGTGGCATGTGGGGATCTAAATTTTCGATACGGTATTCATGTGTCGAACAGGCGACCGTGATGTTAGGTGCGATAAAAATCAATGAGTTAGTGCATCCTGTTCCACAGGAAGTTTCGACATTTGCAACAGAATCGCTAAGCCATTTGGTGAAAATCAGCCCAGGCTGATGCGACATGACTTGATAAGTTTGTTTTGTTTTGAAATTGATATAGGTGGCAGTGTTGCAAGTTATACTGGCGATAGCAGCAGTTTTAGAGGGGTTATAATAGAGATCACACATGTTATGATTCCGAATGGCGTCAGCGAATGCTGCGAAACGTGTATCTGCGTAACAATTACCGATCCAGCTTAACAAAATGAAAGCGAGGAACACCTGGTAAATCGAAGTAGTGTTTTTCCCACGGATGCTTAGGGTTCGGTGGTCCACTGAAATAATGGCACACATCGGGTAATGGATTTTCCTCTTCAGGCGCATGTTGAATCTCCTCAAATAGCTCTTTACATCGTTGCCATGCTAATTTGTCAGCTTGTGAACCGTCTTTTCCAGGGCTTTGCAACCTCTTATAATTTGGATCACTTTTTCGCCAACAAGCAAATTGCAAGCGTTTTAATACGATTGTACGGTAAGAGTCACCCCACCGTTTTTTAGTGCGTCGGTTGCGGATAATCCATGCAATTGCACGTTTACTCGCTTCATTTTCTCCACCGGCTTCTCCATACAGTGTCAAAGAAAAATATAAATGTTCCGTTGAGATTTTTTCCTCTTCGGCTATTTTGTCAAAGGGGCTACGATAACAACAACAGTATCCTTTCACATGCTCAACATAAGGTTTACCATGCTTGCTTGTTTTTTTGCGTTCATGTGGTCTTACCCAATATTTACCTTCTGGACAGGATTGTGCAGTATCGATTACAGAAGCCGGTATGTTTGTTTTATAAGTCATAACGCTATCCCCAACTTACATTGAGTGGTGGCAAATGTGCTAAATCATATTTTGTATAGACCAACGTATCACTCAGCTCACCTGTGATCGGCTTTCTTCTATTCGCTTTAAGGGTTGCTTCTAAAACATAACCTAGGCGCTCAGGAATGCGTAGACTCGCAATATTATCGATATCGCAAGTGATGGTGAGGCGTTTGGCGAGCAGTTGTTTAAAAGCATACTGAGTTAGTGCATTGACTGCCTCTGTCATGAAGCCTTGTCCTGAATATGACTGCCGAATCCAGTACCCTGTTTCCAGAGAGGGAATATCCCAATTGAAATGATGATAACCACTTGCGCCAATCAACATACCTGATTTTTTATCAAACAAAAACAAGGGTAAATAGGGTTCTTCATTCTTTTTTAAAATCCAATTGGCGGCTGCTTGTTTAACATATGTTTCCGAGTCATCCATGCTGGGTTTTTCGTGGGCCCAGTCCATGAAGTGATGTAAAAGGTCAAATGACTCCACAATCGCTTCATTTAAAAGGATGCCCTCACCACATTGCGGGGGTTTGATTATAAGACGAGGTGTTTCAATTGGTATTGGCCAATTTGTTAAGATGGGAAGCATGATAATTACTGATAGAGCCCTATGGATTGATTAAAACATGTTCTATACAAGTTGTCACGATGATGAAGTCGCTCTTAAGTCTTTATTTATCAATAGAGCATGATGGTTAATCAGAGTATAGGTGATTAATGATGCGCACTAATATTTGTCTTTGCGCATGTGTGACAGAAACAGGCCGTTTAATGTCGAAAATAATACCTTAGTGTCTATTTAATTTTACTTAAAAAATAGAGTATATATAATAAATGCCCAACTAGTTCATAAATGCTATTTTTATGGTTAACTAAATATCATGAGGAGATTATTATGATCAAAAAAACACTAATGACCATGGGGTTTCTCACTGCTTGTTTAACAACCTCTTCTTTTGCTGCAAATGGGTTTATGCAAGTGCTCACTGGGCATAAACAACAAAAACAGTCTGCTGTAGAAAATGCCCGCTCAGCAAACACAAGTTACGCCGACTTTTCAGGCACGTGGACGGGCCAATGCCATGACGTAGAAAACACGCTTATTATTCAAAATAATGAAAATTATATGACTGTTAATGATGAGTATATCCCAATTGGAAGCGTTATTTCTGAAGTAAAAACAGGTGGTCCATATGCTGTTACTGAGGCTAGCCATCGATCATTTGCATGGGATAAAACTGGAGCAGCATTGATAATGAATGAGGTGGGGGTCATTTTTATTGGTGATACAATGCACTCAACAACAGCCAGGGCAAAACTCTACATCAATAACGGAGAGCTTACTCTTGAAAGTACCTCGCATGATGAAAATTCAGCATCGCCATATGATACAACAACAAGATGCGCCCTTAGCAAAGTCCAGTAAGTAATCTAATGTGAAGCAATACTCTTAACAAATTGCTGTGCTTGTATTTTAGTTAGACCAACCACGAGAAACTCGGCCCCTATTTTACTCTGGATTGTAGGGGACGAGATCAATACACCATTGAGTGTAATTCGAGATTGTTTTCCAATATTTTTAGCGGTGAGTTCACTCAGTTTAGCTGCCGCATCATTTTTTAATTTTAAGCTTACGCCATACTGATCTGTTGCATCATCAACGGGGATTAGTGTTGCTGATTCAACAGTTGAATTGTTGAAGACCACCTGCTCATGATTGACTTGAAATAACATTGACGATGATTGATCTGTACTTAGATTCTTAGCTACTGCAAGAGAGAGAAAAAGAGCACCAAAAAAAACCATGATATAGTTAACAAAAATTTTCATTAACACTTCCTTATATCGGTACCAAAGTTGGTTCCAAAATATTTTTATCCATCAATGTGATGAACCAAAAACCCTTGTCGATATTGGTCGGGACGGAAGGATTTGAACCTTCGACCCCTAGCACCCCATGCTAGTACGCTACCAAGCTGCGCTACGCCCCGAGGGGAGGTATTTTATCAGGTTTTGTTTAAACCACAAGGTGTCTGTGTGGTATTCGATTGATTAAAGTGGATATTCTGTTCTACTATGAGAGTTGTAGCTGAGCGGGTGCAGCTATCTTGTTGGGCTAGGGCCCAATCTACTGAGGGGAATACCATGCGATTAGGACGATCCATTTGTATTTTATTTTTTTTATCTGTGCCGGTGGTGTTTGCTGCTTCTCCTGAGGGGCTCTGGCAGACTTTAGATGAGTACACACACACAAAACAAGCTCTAGTGCGGGTTGATGTGGAGAGCGGTAGGCTTTCAGCGACGATTGTTCAGATTTACTCAGCGAAGGATGGTGCAAAAGTTTGTTCTGAGTGTCCTGGGAAATGGCATGATGAGCCTATTTTGGGAATGAAGTTTGCTTGGGGATTTAAGCCACTTGAGAAAGATGTGTGGGGCAAGGGGCGGATTCTGGATCCTAAAACAGGGAAAATTTATCACGCCAACATCACTGTAGATGGCGATCATCTGTTGGTGAGAGGGTATATTGGGATGCCGATGTTTGGGCGCACACATACATGGGAGCGTGCACTGCCTGCAAAGACGTAAAGTAGGTTGGGCCTTGCCCCAACCTACTAACGATCGCTACTGCGCGTTGATAGTCGGGTCCCCGTCGGCTGTATAGGGGGCCATAATCGACTTATTTCAGCGCTTATTGCGTCAGAAAGATGTGGAAGCTGATACTGTTCACAGAGTTTTTTATAGGGCGCCATGGTACGCGTAATTTGTTGCGAACGAGCACCTTGCAGGTATTGATGGTAAATCATGTCGTTACAGAACTTCGTTGCTTGAAGGCGCGCTTCTGCAGAACCAATTAATAAAAGACTGAACTCAAATTTAGTGCTATTTGAAGCGGATAATGCGTCCTCATCCACCGAGAGAGCAGGAGGACGCATGAAAAAACGCGAATCGGCGGGCATGGTGTTGTCCTTCCGAGGGCTTAAAGTTCAAAGCTAGACTTTTGAATTTGAATGATATTGGGTAATCCTGCTGATGCTAACGCTAAAAGTTGCGTGAGCTCTTCTTGTGAGAACGGTTTTTCTTCGGCTGTGCCTTGAATTTCTATGAACTGACCTTGATCGTTCATGATGATATTCATGTCTGTTTCTGCCAAAACGTCTTCTGCATAATCTAAATCTAAAACAGGCACACCCCGATAGATACCAACCGAAACACCGGCGATATAGTTGAATTCCGGCATTTTTTTAATTTTTTCTTTTTTGACCATCCAATGAAGGGCATCTTTTAAAGCGACACAAGCGCCAGTAATCGCAGCAGTTCGTGTGCCGCCATCAGCTTGAATGACATCGCAGTCAAGCGTGATCGTGACTTCGCCAAGTTTTTTAAGATTAATACAAGCGCGTAGTGCTCGACCAATCAGGCGTTGAATTTCAAGGGTGCGGCCACTTTGTTTGCCTCTAGAGGCTTCACGATCCGTGCGAGTATGGGTTGCGCGCGGCAGCATGCCATATTCAGCCGTGATCCAGCCTTGGTTGGTGCCTTTTAAAAAACGCGGAACCCCATCAATCACCGAAGCGGTACACAGGACTTTTGTTTGACCAAAGGAGACTAAAACAGAACCTTCTGCGTGCGCTGTAAATTGTCGTGTGAGTTCAATGGGGCGAAGTTCATTGGGTTGACGAAGGCTGGGGCGAGTGATCATGACTATCCTTACAAAAAAAGCGCTATTCTAAACGGATCTGATAGAATTTACTATGTTAATGCAGGGCAACCGTCCCATAATTTTTTGTTAAAACAGCGTCCGAAATATCCGAGCCGCGACCGTTAGGGAGCGGAAGTTTTAAAACTTCCGCTCCCTAACGGTCGCGGCTCGGATACTTCCGACTTGTTTTTTCCTGCAATGGTTATTATCATGTGCGCAGCTTCTTTTCATCCATTTGAGTTGTAGAGTCAAGACATGTTACAAGGTACGGGACAAGTATTTATCGTTGCGGCCCCTTCTGGGGGAGGGAAAACCAGTCTCGTGCAACATTTGGTAACGACGTTCGACCAAGTGGAAGTGTCTATTTCACATACGACAAGAGATCGTCGTCCCGGTGAAGAAGAGGCTGAGCATTATTTTTTTGTATCAGAGCCCACTTTTTTATCGATGATTCAAGCCGGATCATTTATAGAACATGCTAAGGTCTATGGACATCATTACGGCACCTCCGTGCTGCAAATTGAATCGCGATTGTCTCGTGGCATAGATGTGGTGCTAGATATTGATTGGCAGGGCGCGCAACAAATCCGTAAGCGATTTCCCGAGGCCATCAGTATTTTTATTTTGCCCCCTTCATTTGAGGTGTTGCGCCAGCGGTTGGTTGATAGGCAGCGAGATTGTCTTGATACAGTGCAAAAAAGAATGGAGAAGGCCAAATCAGAAATTCAGCATTATGACGAATTTGACTATCTGATTATTAATGACGACTTTTCGCGCTCGTCTGATACAATTTGTTCGATTGTGACCGCGGAACGGTCAAAAATGGCGACACAAGCACGTCGTCATCAGGCTTTACTCTCATTTTTAATGACAGATCATTAAAATGGCTCTACAATAAACCATTTTGTTCACCAAGATTTCTTTATTATTTTTTATGACAGGAGATTGTAACCATGGCACGTATTACCGTTGAAGATTGCTTAGAACATGTGAGTAACCGATTTGAATTGGTGTTGACTGCGGCTAAAAGAGCGCGCGCAATTGCAGTGGATGGCGAGCAGCCTATGGTCGAGTGGGAAAATGATAAACCGACGGTGGTCGCATTAAGAGAAATCGCAGCAGGCTTGTTAGCGAAGAAAGAAAAGGAAAAAGAAAAGGCAAAGGGAGAGGAAAAGGGAGAGGAATAATAACCCAACTAGATAAACTGGAGACGGGGTTGAGCCACTTTAAGTCGTTGCGTGAAGAGCTTGATGTCTATTTAGAGCCTAAAGAAATCGACATTTGCCATCAAGCCTATCGTTTTGCAGAAAAAGCACATCGTGGTCAGATGCGGCGATCTGGCGAGCCTTATATTTCGCATCCAGTGGGCGCTGCATTAATTTTGGCTAAAATGCGGCTTGATTACCAAACGATTGCCGCCACGTTACTGCATGATGTGGTCGAAGATACTGGGGTGAGTCACGACGATCTGGTTAAATCTTTTGGGGAAGAAATCGCAACCTTGGTTGATGGGGTGACTAAACTAACCAAGTTTAAATTTGAATCACGCGCAGAAGCGCAAGCAGAAAATTTTAGAAAAATGGTCTTGGCCATGGTGAGAGACATTCGGGTGATCATCGTGAAATTGGCCGATCGATATCATAATATGCATACCTTAGGTGCTATGCCTGCGAATAAGCGGCGACGCATTGCCATTGAAACCCTAGAAATTTATGCGCCCATTGCGAATCGGTTGGGCATGCACGCCTTATATCGCGGCCTAGAAGACTTGGGGTTTCAAGCCCTTTACCCATTGCGTTATCAAGTTTTAAAAAACACGTTTGAAAAAGCCAAGGGCAATCGTAAAGAACTGACTAAAAAAATTGAACGCGACCTAGAAAAATCACTCACCAAACTCAATATTGCACATGAGCGGGTTTTTGGTCGACGTAAGCATTTGTATGGGATTTATCGTAAAATGGCGCAGAAAAAAGCGTCGTTTTATGAAATCACCGATGTGTTTGCTTTTAGGGTGATTACCGAAGACATTGATTCGTGTTATCGCGTCATGGGCGCGCTGCATCAAACCTTTAAACCGCTCCCACAGCGGTTTAAGGATTATATTGGCATTCCGAAAGCCAATGGTTATCAATCGTTGCATACCACCTTGTTTGGTCCGTATGGCGTACCGTTAGAGGTGCAAATTCGCACTGCTGAAATGGATAAAGTGGCCGAAAATGGGGTGGCCGCACACTGGATTTATAAATCCTCAGGTTTAGAAGTGAATGAAGCACAGCTTCGCGCGCGCGAATGGGTGCAACGCTTGCTAGAAATGCAAAAAAGTACGGGAAGCTCCCTAGAATTTATTGAAAATGTGAAAATTGATTTGTTTCCCGACGAGGTTTACGTCTTTACGCCCAAAGGTCACATCATGGAGTTGCCCAAAGGTGCGACACCCGTTGATTTTGCGTATACCGTGCATTCTGATATTGGGAATACTTGTGTTGCTGCTAAAGTGAATCGGCGTTTGGTGCCCCTTAGTATTCCTTTGGTGAACGGTCAAACGGTTGAAATCATCACCTCACCCTCGGCCCGACCTAATCCTTCGTGGCTCAACTTTGTTTTAACGGCGAAAGCAAAAAGTAATATTCGTCATTTTTTGAAAAGCCAGAAATATCACGAATCAGTGGGGCTAGGACAACGCTTATTAGATCAAGGGCTATCGACCTTGGGTGCAAATTTTTCGAATGTTCCTGAGTCATCACTTGATATCGTGTTGACTGATTTAGATTATAAAGCGAAAGAAGATTTATTTTATGCCATTGGCGTGGGAAATCAAATTGCCATGGTGATTGCAAATCGTTTGGTTGTGGGGTTAGACAGCGATGAATTGGCAAAAACTAAAAAGTGTTTATCGTTACCTATTAAGGGCACAGAAGGGATGGTGGTGCGTTTCGCTGAATGCTGCCAACCCATTCCAGGCGATCAAATTGTCGGGCATTTTCAGCAAGGACGAGGCATTTTGGTCCATGTGAGTGATTGTGCTAAATTAAATAAAAGTCATGCGGATGTGAGTCAACTGATTGCGTTAAGATGGGATGAACAAGTTCATGGCGAATTTTGGGTTGATATCACGGTTGAAGTCGCAAACGAGCGTGGGGTGTTGGCTGCATTAGCAACAGCTATTTCAGATGCAGATTCTAATATTGGCAATATCACGGTCGATCCACGAGATGGTCGTCATAATGCAGTGACCTTTTCTGTGACCGTGCTAGACCGCACTCATTTGGCTCGCGTGATGCGGCGTCTGCGTTCGCATAAGGTTGTCTTGCGACTGTATAGAAAAAAACCAGGAGAAAAATAATGCAAGTGATCCATACTGATTTGGCACCTGCAGCGATTGGCACTTACAGTCAGGCCATTCAATCAGGTCAATTGGTTTTTTTGTCTGGGCAAATTCCCTTACATCCCGAGACCATGACGTTAGTGAGTGCCGATATAGGACCTCAAATAGAGCAAGTATTTAAAAATTTAACAGCGGTGTGTGAAGCAGCGGGCGGCGGCTTGAAGGATATTGTTAAATTGCAGATCTATTTAATGGATTTAAGTGTATTTTCACTGGTGAATGAGATGATGGCGCGCTTTTTTTCAGCGCCGTATCCTGCCAGAGCGGTGATTCAAGTATCTGGGCTACCTAAGGGCGCGTTGGTAGAAATGGATGGCATCATGATTTGTCCGCAGTAAACACACTCAAAGGAGATATCGTATGTTATTTACCTTGTTGTTGGTGTTTATCCTTTCAGGGACCGCGGTGATATTCGCAGATGAGATAGTGGATGCCATCAACTGGTGTTTTGCCATTCCCTTTGTCAAACTATGGCTGCCTTTGCTGATCGCCTCTTGGCTGATATTGAATTTTGCGCCATGGGTATTGAGAGGGTTAGGTTATATTTGGGTAGGTTATGTCAGCATTTTAGCCCCGTTTGTTGATTACACGCCACTATTTGCGTTTAAAGTTGGGTGTTGCCAGGTGGTGTTATTGACCTTTTTTTCATTGTTACCGACGCTGTTTGCTTGGGCAACCGCTAAACCTTTTCGTCCCTTTTCCCCGCCTTATTGGGGAAGCATTTACATGTGTGTTGGCTTATCAGCTTTGATTGCTTTGCTTGAAGGATAACCATGAGTCAGGTGACAACAGATATTCAGTTAGTGGTCTCAAGACTCCGTGAAGGTGGCGTTGCTGCTATTCCTACAGAAACGGTTTATGGGTTGGCAGCAGTCGCGTCTCAGATTGAAGCCGTGACTCAGGTTTTTGCATTAAAACAGAGACCGATGACACACCCTTTGATTGTGCATGTCTCGCCGACGTTTGATGTCTCTCAGTTGGTTTCTTTTGTATCAGATGATGCTGCATGTCTGATGAAGCATTTTTGGCCAGGTCCATTGACGCTGGTGTTTCGTCGAAACCCTACGACGGTATTAGATGTGGTGACAGCCGCAGAACCCACGGTCGCGATTCGTTGCCCGGCGCATCCTTTGGCTCAACAAGTTTTAACTGCGTTAGGAGAACCCTTGGTTGCCCCGTCTGCAAATCGCTTTGGACGGGTGAGCCCAACCACAGCGCAGCACGTGCAGAACAGCTTTAAAGATGAGCCTGTGTTGATTTTAGATGGAGGGCGTTGTCCTTTAGGGATTGAGTCGACCATTGTTTCTGTCTTAGAGCCTCAGGGATATCAGTTACTGCGCCCTGGTGCAATTGAAGAAGGGTTGATTCAAGCGCAGGTTACAAGACAGACGCAAAAAGCGGGTGTTATCAAAGTATCAGGGGGCTTGAAACAACATTATCAGCCGCGTAAGCCCTTATATTGCTTTGAAACGCTGGATGCATTGTTAACAGCCTATCAAGGGGCAAAAGAATCGATATTCGTGTTGGCGTTTGAGTCTTCGTTTGTGTTTCCCCCGGACTATTTTTATCGATTACCCAGCGATCCCATGCAGGTTGCTTACGAATTATATTATCAATTGCATCTTGCTGATGTGAGCGATGCCGCGTCTATTTTTGTGCAGTTGCCTCCTGCGGAGGCAAGATGGGCGGGGGTGAGAGATAGAGTGATGAAGGCAGCTAGATCGTAGGTTGGGCCTTGGCACAACCTACAACCTCATTTGGGGTGATTCAACAACAGCGGCTTGCTTTTCTCTATAATCGGCAATAAATGCTTGTGCCCGCTCTAATTGACAGGGTTGCAACCAAAATCCGGTCGTCACAGAGGCATCTACCGTACTGTTTGAACCATCAGCTCGACGATGTCCAAATTCATTGTATAGAATTTTACATTTGGTCTTTATCTTCAAATCGGCTGGGAAGATATTTTCAATGGCAGAGGAAATCGCTTGGTTTATTGCTTCTGGTTTACGATTGTAATCTCCCGCATCGACTTGCGTGCCTGTGAGACGGCCTTTTTCAATACAGCGGAAGATACGCTCTTTCTTATATTCAGCATAGAGTTCGAGAGCTTGCTGCGGATCGCCATGTGGCAAATGCAATGTTGTAAAGGGGGTGAGATATCCTGGTATCTTAAAGATAACAATACGTTCATCTAAATCTTTCATTTTACCTTTAAAGGGAGAATGGGGTTTTTTGATGAGTCCTTGCGGCAATAGGTTACGGTTAGAAATAGTTAGAGCGCCCCAGGTGTTCACATCCTCTATTTTATAGAGGTTCGCACAGGCTCGGTCTAATCCACGTTGAAATTGTGCTAACCCGATCACATCGCCACTGGTTGGGGCTTCTAATACATTAACAATGGCTGAATCTATAGCCGCACGCCCAACAATGTATCCATTTTCTTCGGTTCGATCGTAGTAGTCTGCTAGATCAATTTCGTTTAGTTTAAGGCCGTTATTATAGTCAAATTCTCCAGGGCCGCGCTTCCTTCCACGCATGGTGGTATTGTATGTTGTGATATGCATTTTTTGGGAGTGACGAGAACTTTTTTGAGTCCAAGGCGACAGAATGCGTGCGCCATTCTCGAGTTGCCTATCTTCGTAGGTTCGGGTAAAAATAGTGTGATCAGATTGACGTTTTGCCACAGTACTCGGATCGTGTCTTGCTGCGCGGACCGTAGAGCTATGTTGCCTGTGAGGCCAGGTGAGCTGAGTGGGATCGGCATAGTTCACATATCCTGATGCGGGCTTATAATGAAAAAAACGATGGCTAGACTTGAACATATGCAACTCCCATTTAATAGTCACTGTGCCGATAATTATATCACAAGCAAGCAAAAAAAAGAACGGCGTTGAAAATGTGGTTGCAATTTACAAAAAATGTACTAATATATAACGTATAGGTAACGACTTTCACTGACCGGACCGGTAGTTGAGTAATAGATGGGAAGATCAGTTTGGGACGTGGTGTGTAGGCCCAGAGGGTTTGGGAAACCTAAAGCGTCGCATAGATCGTCAAATAGTGAGAGTATCGTGATCCAGGGCTACAGTAAGCCGTTATCTATGCTTCTTTAAACCTAGCATTTTGAAATATCTTGAGTATATACTCACCTTTAAGTGATTCTTAAGGAAATTTTTAGCATGGGAAGCGTGTTCTTAGCATTGATGGTCTGTATAGCAGCTTATTTAAGCGGTTCGGTTTGTTCAGCGGTCATTGTCTCGCGGCTTTTTAATTTACCAGATCCGCGTACCACAGGCTCTAAAAACCCAGGTGCATCTAATGTATTACGCTTATCAGGAAAAAAATATGCAATCATGGTGTTGATTGGAGATATGTTAAAAGGGTTGCTGCCTGTGTTGTTGGCAAAAGTGCTGGGCTTATCGATGTTGGTGGAAGCGATGGCATGTTGGGCGGCTGTGATGGGACATATCTATCCTGTATTTTTCCATTTTGAAGGCGGTAAAGGGGTCGCGACCGCAATGGGTGGCTTGTTTGGGATCCATCTAATGTTGGGGGTCGCGGTATTAGGGACCTGGCTCATTGTTGCAAAATTGACAAGATACTCTTCGTTGGCATCCTTAATTTCGATTGGCTTATCTCCTTTTTATCTGGTCGCGTTTTCACAGGGTTTTGATGCTTTCCCCCCCATTTTTTTTATCGTGTTATTTGTTTTTTACAAACACCGAGAAAATGTCAGTCGTTTATTAGCTGGGGAAGAGCCGAAGTTGTTTGAGAAGAAAGCAGGTTAGCTCGTACATCCGAGCCGCGACCGTTAGGGAGCGGAAGTTTTAAAATCTCCGCTCCCTAACGGTCGCGGCTCGGTTAATACCGTCTGGTTGCCCATAAACGGCCATCTCGCCTGAACTACAATATGGTGATCTAGATCAATCTTATTGATCGCTAAATACTGCGCACCCGTAAACGCCACCATGGCGCCATTGTCTGTACATAGTGCAGGCGGTGGAAAATACACTTGCGTATGGATGCCTGCGGTCATGTCTTGTAATGCCTGTCTTAAACGTCGATTAGCACCCACGCCGCCTGCAACAACCAAGGTCTGGTGATGGGTTTGTAACAGCGCTCGTTGACACTTGGTGGTGAGTGTTTCAACCACTGCTTCTTGAAACGCAAACGCAATGGCACATTTGCTGGCTTCATCTTGGGGAGAGCGTTTCCAGGCCATGACGGCGTGAGTTTTAAGACCGCTAAAGCTAAATTGGTAATGCGGTTTATCTAACATTGGCCTAGGAAAGGCAGGAAAAGGCAAAGGGACGTCTTGTGGGTAACGGTCTGCGAGCTCGGCAAGTTTGGGGCCACCTGGATAAGGGAGTCCTAATAATTTTGCAGTTTTATCAAAGGCCTCTCCGACCGCATCGTCCACTGATTCACCTAAAATGTGATAGTGGCCTAACCCGGTTGCTTCAATCAATAGGGTGTGGCCGCCTGAAACTAACAGCGCTAAAAAAGGAAAGTGTAAGTCATCAGCGCCCAGTAGAGTCACTAATAAATGCGCTTCAAGATGGTGAACAGCAACTGCTGGAATCTGCAAAGAGAATGCGAGACTTTTTGCAAAGCACGCGCCCGTAAGTAACGCGCCAATCAAACCAGGGCCTGCGGTATAGGCAATGGCGTCGAGGTCTTGTAAACTGAGCTGCGCTTGTTGCAGGGTGTCATTGAGTAAGGGCACCAAGGTTTCAATGTGATTTCTTGAAGCTAACTCTGGCACAACGCCGCCAAAGGGGGCATGAATAGCAATTTGTGAATGGATAATATGGGCTAACAAGCCTTTTTCCGAATGGTAAATGGCGAGCCCGGTTTCATCACAGGACGATTCAATGCCTAATACGTACATTTTTTCCACTTTTGTATTAAAATGGGCGGGGTGGTAGTTTATCGGTATTGAGTTGGCTTGTCTAACAGGACCGTTTCGGTACTAGATTATTAAGAGGGAGAGTGATATGCTTCGCATCAGCAAATTGGCTGATTATGGGACAGTGGTGATGGTGTACTTGGCGAGACACGCCAAATTGTGTAATGCCAAAGAAATTGCACATAGTACACGTCTTGCTTTACCCACGGTGAGCAAATTATTAAAGCAATTGACGCATGCGGGGCTATTGGTTTCAGAGCGCGGAGCGGGCGGTGGGTATCGTTTGCAACGTGAAGCCGGGCACATTTCCGTGGCGGATGTGGTGTATGCAGTAGATGAAAAAAGAGGGTTGACGGAGTGTAGTGTGCATGGCAGCTGTTGTGTGTTGGAATCGGTGTGTTCTGTGAAAGGAAATTGGCGATTAATCAGCCAAGCAGTGGAACTGGCACTACAATCGGTGACGCTGGCAGCCTTAGCACTGCCGGTGATAGATCAGAAGGTCTTATCACAAATGCGTTCCCACATGATGGCATCTCAAACAGAAATAGTGGAGAGAAAGGGTGAGTAAAGACAACGCCGAATTGAACGCGATGTTAGCGCAAGATTATCAACATGGGTTTGTGACCGACATTGAAACCGATACCTTTGCGCCTGGGTTAAATGAAGATATGATTCGTCGCTTGTCGGCCATTAAAGGTGAGCCCGCGTTTGTTTTAAATTGGCGATTAGAGGCCTATCGTCATTGGTTAACGATGAAGCATCCTGAATGGTCAACGGTGCACTTTAAGCCGGTTGATTTTCAATCTCTTTCTTATTATTCCGCACCCAAGAGTCAAAAAGATGGCCCTAAAAGTTTAGATGAAGTCGATCCTGAATTATTACGAACCTATGAAAAACTAGGCATTCCTTTACATGAGCGGGCGATGTTGGCGGGTGTTGCAGTCGATGCCGTGTTTGACAGCGTGTCTGTTGCGACCACGTTTAAATCTAAATTAGCTGAAGTGGGCGTGATTTTTTGTCCACTGTCGGAAGCACTGCAAACGCATCCTGAATTGGTGCGTCAATATTTAGGAACTGTGGTGCCCATGCGAGATAATTTTTATGCCGCATTGAATTCAGCGGTATTTAGTGATGGTTCTTTTGTTTATGTGCCCAAAGGGGTGCGATGTCCCATGGAATTATCGACGTATTTTCGTATTAATGCTGCCTCCACCGGGCAATTTGAACGGACCTTGATCATTGCTGATGAAGGGAGCTATGTGTCTTACCTAGAAGGGTGTACTGCACCGAAGCGTGATGAAAATCAATTGCACGCAGCTGTTGTGGAGTTGATTGCCCTTGAAGGCGCTGAAATTAAATATTCGACAGTGCAAAACTGGTATCCGGGCGATAAAAATGGACAAGGCGGGATTTATAATTTTGTGACCAAACGCGGGGCCTGTCGCGGAAAACGCTCTAAAATTTCGTGGACGCAAATTGAGACAGGGTCTGCCATCACTTGGAAATACCCGAGTGTGATTTTACAAGGCGATGAATCAGTGGGTGCTTTTTATTCGGTGGCATTAACCAACCATTTTCAACAGGCCGATACAGGCACTAAAATGATCCACATCGGGAAAAATACCCGTTCGACGATTATTTCTAAAGGCATCAGTGCGGGGCAGTCACATAATGCTTATCGAGGCCTTGTGCGGATGACACCGACCGCAGTGGGAGCCAGAAATTATACGCAATGTGATTCGTTGCTCATGGGGGATGCTTCTGCTGCACATACGTTTCCTTATATTGAAGTGAAAAATCCGCGCTCTCAAGTCGAGCATGAGGCCACCACTTCAAAAATTAGCGATGACCAACTGTTTTATTGTCAGCAAAGAGGATTAAGTGCAGAGGCTGCTATTTCTATGATTGTGAATGGGTTTTGTAAAGAAGTACTCAAAGAATTACCCATGGAGTTTGCAGTTGAAGCGACCAAGCTGTTAGGGGTGAGTTTAGAAGGGGCGATAGGATAAATCATGTTAACGATACGAGAACTAGAAGTTGAGGTACAAGGGCAGCGGATTTTAAAAGGCATTTCTTTGACGGTTAAACCCGGAGAAGTGCATGCGATCATGGGACCCAATGGGTCCGGAAAAAGCACGCTTTCTCGGGTGATTGCAGGCGATCCGGCTTATGTGGTTGTGGGCGGTACGATAGAGTATGAAGGCCAAGATTTAACCCAACTCAGTGCAGAAGAACGTGCGCACGCTGGGGTTTTTTTGTCTTTTCAATATCCTGTAGAAATTCCTGGGGTCGTGAATGTTCAATTTTTAAAAGCAGCAGTGAATGCCATGCGTCAAGCACGGCAGCAAAAGACGTTAGACGCCATTGATTTTTTAAGTTTTATTCGTGAAAAATGCGCGGCATTAGATATGGATGAAGGCTTTTTATATCGAAATCTCAATGAAGGATTTTCAGGCGGCGAGAAAAAGCGCAATGAAATGCTGCAGCTGAGTGTGCTTGAGCCTAAATTAGCGATTTTAGATGAGACCGATTCAGGGTTAGATATTGATGCGTTGCGCGTGATTGCCAAAGGGGTGAACGCCATGCGATCGCCAACGAGGGCCTTGATTCTAGTGACCCATTATCAGCGACTTTTAGATTATGTGGAACCTGATCGTGTGCATGTATTGGCAGGGGGGCGCATTCAAAAATCAGGTGGAAAAGAGTTGGCCTTAGAATTAGAGAAAAAAGGATATGGTTGGTTAGTTGAATCGGAGTCAGCATGAGTGAGGCGGTAGCGTTTTATCAAGATTTAGCTGAGAAACAGCGATCAGCGTGTAAAGAAGTTGCCGAACTTCAGGCCAAAGGGGTCGCTTACCTTGTCAATAAAGGGTTTCCTACGAGAGCAGATGAAGCTTGGCGCTATAGCTCGCCGGTTGCATTTTTAAAAGAAAAATTTCAATCCGCTACATTAAAAGCTGCTAGCGCACGTCATGATGAGATCTTTATTTCTCAATCTGAGGTATCGCATCGCATTGATATAGAAAATGGAGTGATGCATGAGGGGACAGGAGAGTCCTTGCCAGACGGCGTGAACATGATGTCTTTGGCCCAAGCTTTTCAAACAATGCCGGCTGTGATGGCGCGACATCGTGCAAAGCTATTTCCTATTGAGCACGGATTTCATGCCTTAAATGCTGCCATGTTAGATTTGAGTATGGTGTTGCATGTAGCCGCACACACTCAGGTGGCTGTGCCGATGAGTGTATTACATTATCAAGATCAAGCGCATCAAGCGGTTCATGCGCGTTTCATTGTGCTCTTAGAAGAAGGCGCTTCTTTAACGATGATAGAAGAGTTTGCAGGCTTAGAAGATTGCATTTATTTATCTACACGCATCATGGAGGTGTGTTTAGAAAAAGACGCGAAGATGACCCATGTGTTGATTCAACGAGAGAGTCACAAAGCACACCACGCCTCCCATCTTTTTGTGTTTCAAGCGGCCATGAGCGCGTTTCATAGTCATGTTTTGAATTTAGGTGGACAATGGGTGCGCACTGATCAGTCGTATTATTTACAGGGTGAAGCAGCACATTGCGTGATGAATGGCGTGTATGGATTACGCGATGCTCAACATATGGCGCATTATACCGCCGTATTTCATGAAGTGGCTGGGTGTGAGAGCCAGCAAGATTATAAAGGGATTGTAGCGGGTCGCTCGCAGGCCGTGTTTAATGGTCGAGTGGTGGTAAGGCGGCATGCGCAAAAAACCAAAGCCTTGCAACAAAACAAAAATCTGTTGTTATCGACCGATGCCGAAGTAGATACTAAGCCACAATTAGAAATCGAAGCGAATGATGTGATGTGTTCGCATGGTGCTACCGTGGGCCAACTGGATGAAGAAGCTTTATTTTATTTTGCATCACGCGGTATTGTGCGATCTGAGGCGATTCGGTTGATGGTCGATGGATTCAGCGTAGAAAACATTACGCGATTTGGACCACAACAGCGCTGCGAGCGCTTATCAGCAGTTTTACGTGAGCATTTGGTAGGAGAGCGTTCATGAGTGCGCCAACATCTTGGCCCATTGAGGCCATCCGTGCGGATTTTCCTATTTTAGATCAGCAGGTTCATGGGCATCCGCTTGCTTATTTAGATAACGCCGCCACGACGCAAAAACCGCGTGCGGTCATCGAAGCAGTTCAACACTATTATACAAAGCATAATGCAAATGTGCATCGGGGGATTCATACCCTTAGTATGCGCGCAACTGCGCTTTATGAAGACGCACGACAAGCAGTTGCTGAGGCCATTGGCGCAGTTGATGCGAAGGAATGTATTTTTGTGCGCGGGACCACCGAGGCGATTAATTTAGTGGCTCATGGCTTTGAGGAACGCTTATTACCAGGCGATGAGATTTTAATTACCTACTTAGAGCATCATTCTAATATTGTCCCCTGGCAACGGCTTTGTGAACGCACCGGCGCACGCTTGGTGGTCGCACCCATTTCAGAGAAAGGCGAAGTTCTGCTGGATGCGTTTGCAGCATTATTATCCGAAAAAGTTAAACTGCTTGCCATGACCTATGTGTCTAATGCGCTGGGTACAATTAATCCTGTGAAAGAGATGACCCAGATGGCGCATGCTGTTGGCGCAAAAGTATTAATTGATGGCGCACAAGCCATGCCGCATTTATGTGTGGATGTGCAGCAATTAGGCTGTGATTTTTTTGCGTTTTCAGGGCATAAAGTCTTTGGCCCAACCGGAATTGGGGTGTTGTGGGGGAAGGCAGCTGAGCTAGACAGCTTGGCGGTGTACCAGTGTGGCGGTGAAATGATTCGTAGGGTCACTTTTGAACACACCGATTACGCGCCCATCCCTGCAAAATTTGAAGCAGGAACCCCAAACATTGCAGGGGCAATTGGTTTGGCTGAGGCCTTAAGATATGTCAAACACTTAGATGGGCAGATGATGCATGCGTATGAACAACAGTTGCTAGATTATGCAACGCAGGCATTGAAGAAGTTGGGCGGATTTAAAATTGTAGGTGAGGCGGAACATAAAGTGCCGGTGGTGTCCTTTATGCATCTATTGATTCATGCCCATGATATTGGGACGATTTTAGACAATCAAGGGGTCGCCATTCGCAGTGGGCACCATTGCGCGATGCCGCTCATGGATTTTTATAAGGTTCCTGCGCTTAATCGACTCTCTTTTGCGTTTTATAATACAACTCAAGAGATTGATCAATGTATGCAAGCGCTGGCTAAGGCGAAGGCTGTATTTTTATGAACAATGAGTTGAGCGATTTATATCAAGAAGTGATTTTGGATCATAATCGATATCCTAGAAATCATTACGCCATGAAAGAGGCGAACGCTGAAGCAGAAGGCTATAACCCCTTATGTGGTGACTTAGTGAAAGTGTATTTGCAGCTCTGCAATGACACGATTGAAAAAGCAAGTTTTGTGGGTTGTGGTTGCGCGATTTCTCAAGCTTCTGCATCTATGATGACAGAGTTATTAACGGGCAAAACGATTGTTGAGGCCGAAGGGTTATTTAAGCAATTTCAGCAATTGGTGACGACTGATGCCGATGATGATGTCGGCGCGCTGGATAAATTAAAAGTATTGGCCGGGGTGAAGGCATATCCCGTACGGGTAAAATGCGCAACGCTTGCATGGCATACGTTAGAAGCAGCGCTGCATCATGCTTCACAGCCGGTAACGACGGAGTAACCCATGCTAGGATTCAAAAAGAAAAAACCTATCGATGATCAACTAAATGAGACCGTCATCACGCAATTAAAAACCGTATTCGACCCAGAAATCCCCGTGAATATTTACGATTTGGGTTTGATTTATGATGTTAAAATCAATCAAGATGGGGTCGTCGCGATTCAAATGACACTCACGTCACCCGGGTGCCCAGTAGCACAAACGTTTCCAGGCACCGTGGAGCAGGCAGTCCTTCAAGTCGAGGGGGTGTCGGATTGCACGGTAGAGTTGGTTTGGGATCCGCCGTGGACCCAAGAAAGAATGACAGAGGCTGCAAGGCTTGAGTTAGGTATATTTTACTAACATGAACTGGCAACCTTCAGCAACATTCCCCACCCTACAAGCACGCGCCAAATGGATTCAACGTATCCGTGATTTTTTTACAACTCGTGGCTATTTAGAAGTCGATACCCCCATTTTAACGCAATTTGGAATCACTGATGTCTATATCGAGCAGTTGAAAACCTCTTGCATGCAACATCCTTTTTATTTACAAACCTCCCCCGAATATCCAATGAAGCGCTTATTAGCAGCAGGCAGTGGCCCGATTTTTCAATTAGCGCGGGTGTTTCGAAATGATGAACGGGGTCGTTGGCATCAACCGGAATTTACCCTGCTGGAGTGGTATCAGTTAGATATCGATCACCATGGTTTGATGGCTGAAATGGATGCGTTTTTACAAGCGCTATTGGGTTCAAAGCCCCTAATAAAACAAACCTATCAAGCGGTGTTTGAGCAGTATGTTGGGGTGAATCCACATGCTTGTTCGTTAGAAACCTTAAAAGAAGTGACGGCGGCACAGGGGGTGGGTGATGTGTTAGCGGCATCAGAGGTTGATAGAGATCAATATTTATTTTTATTAATGTCGCATGTGATAGAACCTGCGCTGGGTTTGTTGCCTCAACCGACAGCCGTGTATGACTTCCCCGCGTCTCAAGCCGCATTGGCGCGTATTGAGAATGGTGTCGCTGCACGCTTTGAAATTTATTATCAAGGGATAGAGTTAGCCAATGGGTTTCATGAGTTACAAGATGCGGCTGAACAGCGCGTTCGATTTGAAGCTGACAGGCAGCAGCGAGAGATGCGCGGCTTAACCCCTGTAGAGCAAGATCCTTATTTTTTAGCGGCATTATCTGCAGGGCTCCCAGCATGCAGTGGGGTAGCGCTAGGGGTAGATCGGTTATTTGCTTTGGTGATGAATGGAAAGGCGCTGAGTGAGGTTATAGCATTTGGATTTAATTTATAAAAAACCATCCAGGGTAGCTTGTAGACATGTTGAGAGTGGTGTATCATTCCGCTTATTGTTTGATCATGCTGGGGTCTATTGTGAAAGAGGGTTTTCAACAAATATGGGAGATGTATGCGTTTTCGCCGCAGATGCAGAAGGGTAGCGATACGCAGACAGGCAAATATTTTAATCGTATTCCTAGGCCACTAGGGGATGATTTTAATAGATCTCCAAGACAAATTATCCAAATTGGATGCAGCAGCGGCCTTTATTTGCAAGAGTTATCGTCAAAAAATCCAGAGATAGGATTAGGGCGTCATCGTTCGGTGATTGGATATGACTGCTCTAAAGCGGGACTTCAGCTGCTTTCAACGAACGGATTCACTGCAAGAGAAGTTGACCTCTCGTCGATCACGCCAGATGGCGAACTGGCCTATCAAGATGCCTTGGCAACAGATCTGTCAGTTGCATCTGATATATTGATGATTAGGGTGTTGGAATATCTTGATCCCAAAGCTGTGGTGCTCATGTTGTTTTTTATCATACAACATTTAAAGCCAGGATCTAGAGTTGATATTGAACTGTATGATTCAGTGAATGGTGAGGACTTAAGACAAGCAGGGGTCGTACACGCTATTCCAGTTCGTTATGTTGCCTCATTTTTTGCACCAAGGACAGATATGGAAACAGTCTATCACTCGGTGACAGCTAATGAGCCAGAAGATGGTCCGTTTCAGGGTGGGAACACAGTTGAGCGGTTGATTGTACAAAAGCGATTTTTGTAAAAGTGGGTTTTGTAACAAATGGATTTTGTAATTAACGGATTTCGTAGGGTGGGCAAAGGAGCCAGGCACGAAACTTTCAGCGCGCTCGAAACGCCCTGGCGACGTGCCCACCGGTTGCTCGGAGCCACCGGTGGGCACGTCGCCCTGGTTGTCTCTGCTAACCGGAGAGTTCATCGCTAGGCTCCTTTGCCCACCCTACAACGACCCTGCGATCCTACAACCCTACAACCCTACAGCCCTACAGCCCTACAACCCTACAGCCCTACGACCTTAGGATCTTACAACCTCAATGCACCGTAAGTGCTCCAACACCATCTCCATGATGATGCTCAAACTCATTCCGCCCTATAATGAAGTGAATCCGTCTCGCCAGAGAGCCATCAAGATGCATCCCCTCTTCTTTTAATTTACCCTTCATTTCCGAGAACAACTCGTTGACTGTCTGATGCTCTAGCGTGGCTGGATTTTGAAGCTCAGCCATTGCGTGATCTATTTTTTCAATAAAATCCGTCACCCAATCGATATGATGACGATTTTTTAAAGTAAAAAATAAACAAATAGAGCTCGTGATACGTGATATCAGGCTGTGTTTATTATACCCACGGCTGTAATTGTCGAAGACGTCACGCATCGCAGATAAGGTTTCCAGCGATTTTTTATGAATAGGTGCTGCTTTGACTTTCTCTTCACCCCGTTTGAAAAAGCGAAAATAAACGTCATAAGAGGTGTAATTCTTAGGCGCTGGAAGAGGTTCGGGTTTGGGGTTAGTCAGAGAGATATGGGTTGGGAGTGTCGCAGTAGGGGTGAGAGATCTGTTTTCTGCAGCAGGGCTGGGAGGTCTTGAAGTGGGTGCTTGAGGATGTTCGTGTCCTGGAGCACTCGGCATCATCTTGCGTTTAGGAATAGTTAATGGCGCATGAGGACGGGGTGGCTCAATACCTAAAAGACGCTCAGTTTGAGTGATACGGTCCAGAATATTATGTCTGACCATGTCTGGTGTTTCACTTAAAGGGTGTTTTCGATGTTCTTTGAGTTCACCGGATTCACTATTGATGGTATCAGTGACTTCTTGAAATTGTCTGAGAATTCCCTTAATAAAAAAGACGTTTTCCGCAGACCGATCGCCGCGGTTTTCAGTGATGACTTTTTCGAACTGTTTTGTTAAGGATCGACTTTGTTTTTTGATTCTGTCGCAGAGGGCATCCATCAGTGCATATAATCGTTGGAAATGCAGCGGGTTATCTGCTTCATCATTGCCATAGTGTTGAATCACTTTGGCAAGCCCCATGAGTTGATCGTGTAATAGGATAATGCTTAAGATGTCGTTTCGCAGGTCGCGTAGCACGGTCAGGCGCGCTTTTCTTTTTGCGTCGTCTTTAATCGTCACGGGGTCAGCTTTGCCTTTGACCACCTCCGTTGTAAAAATATGCTCATTGTCCTCAAAGAAATTGGCGATGTCTTTGGGGGCAAGTTTGGTCACGGCATCGTCTGCTAAAAACGCAGGTGGCTTAAACGGTGCATTAGTTGGGCTCACAGACTCTTTAAGAAAGGTGATGAGGGGTGCAAACCAGGCATGAAATAACGGATGTTGGATGATTTTCTCATCGCTTTCTGTTTCAAGAAAGAGAAGCAGGAGATCTTTTTCTTCGATGCTATAAGGGCAAATGACGCCTCTTTCTAAGTCATCTAAAGGTTGGGCATCGACGCTTTCCCAATCAGCGCCTGGTGAACAAAATAATTTTGTACTCGCTTTAAGTAACTGATAGGCGCTGTTCAACGTCTTGGTGCGGAAGGTGTTCGCAATTTCGGACTGGCTGCGACAGTCTCGGTGAGAAACCAACACTTCTTTCGCATCTTCTAATAATCGTGCCACCTGGTTAAATCGACGAAATTCAGGGGTCTTTACTTTGCCTTGTCCAGCTAATTCAGCATAGGCAATACTGTAATTGATCAGACCCTCGAGTTGCGCGATGTCGAGTTCAAGTCCTTCGTACCCTAAGCAATTATTATTTAAAATATACATCAGATGTTGAATGACTTCTGGTGTAACACTGCCGTCTCGATGAGGGAGAAAGTAGTGATGTGCCAATAAGCGAATGGCTTCATAAATTTTAAGCTTATAAGGAGAAATACAAGGATCCACAATGGCTTTTAAAGCCTCTGACGCCATGGTTTTGATTTCTTCGTTCGTTAGTGATGTCGCATGAAAAGAACCATCCGCTTGCCTTTCAAAGGGTGTGGCGAGCTTAACAAATTGTGCTGTGCCTCGAATGGGGACTTTGGTTTGTTCTAAAAAAAGGGTAATCACGGATTTAATCAGTTTGTCATGTTTTTCTTTTTTATAGCGTTCATATTCACAATAAAGAAATTTGGTCACGACCACCCCAACAGCAAGGGCTGCTTCGGCAGCGGCGACATAAGGGGCAAGCGGATCAGCTGCTTGAGCTAAACTGAGGGCACTAGGACTACCAATAGGAAGCGTCATGATGTTCTCCAAAAAATCCGTTTTCTTGAAAATAAATCATACTGATTTTTTATATTAAATCAAAGAGTTAAGAAAATGTAAAGCGATGGTGGCTATTTAATTGGCCGCGTTCTTAAAGTTTTTTTTACGCTCGAATACCCCCTCTCCCGCGCTAGAAATTTGAATAAAATATTGATGTACTTCGCGGGGGAGGGTTGGGGAGGGGGGAAAGCTTCGTTGTAAACCCCCTCCCTAGCCCTCCCCCGCGTTCAGCATAGGCGTCTTACAAGTGTTTCTCGCGCGGGAGAGGGGATAGATTGGAGTAAATAAAAACTTTAGAGACGCTATTTACAAAACCCGACATAAATTCTGAAACGAACAAGATTGACAAACTGACGGATGAGTGGGCTCCGCCCCACAAGATCCCGCATAGAACGCCTCAGCCAATTGAGTCAGATAGGCTTTCCATTGTTCACGCATCATCTCCCAAGACGCGTCGTCGGTGATGCCCTTGACGGTCGATTTTCCCTTTTTTAATTCATGAAAAAGCACGCCGGTGATCGACGGATCAATCAGCGCATAAACCAACAGCTGGGGCTCTAAGGGGGTAGGTGTTTTCCAAGGCAGCGGGCTAGGACAGGTGGTTTTATAATCCGTCACCCATTTTTCAGTATGATTCACCTTATCGACCCTATCTAAACGAATATGAAATGTTAGGGGGCCGAGTTGTAGGGTATGTTTTTTTTCTAAACTGTCTATTTCAAAATAAGGTCGCGTGGTTTCCCAATTCAGGGAGGCGAGCATTAAACGGATCAGTCGGTCTTGTTCTAATTTTTGTATGCTGGGCGCCAGGTGTTGAGAGCCCGTGTTGTGCAGTGAGGTTTGAATTGCAAGATGAGTGGCATCCGTCAGCCGTGACGCGCATTGTTCAGCGGTCAGGGCGTTGAGCTCAGTTTGAGATGTTGTCTTTTGCCAGAAGAGTTCTAAGGCATGATGCAATCTCATTCCGCGGTGTTGGAGTGAATAAAACGTGGTGTCAGCGTCTAGTGGGGACGCCATGAGTCGCTGCGATGCAAAGGCACGGAACGCACATTTGGCTTGTTCACCGAAGAGAAACGAGCCTCTAGGGCGATGTTCTGTGGGTTGCAATGGGATATAGCTGGGGTCAACAACCTTTTCGTTATCTTGGGGGGGTGGGTAATGAAATATCGGGCACTCAGGAAGTGTAGGGAAGGGGCTCAGCAAGGGACAAGGTCGATTAAGGATGTCTTGGTTTTTTTTAGGATAACTCAAAATCAGCTGTTGGTTGGCATATTGAAAGCGGTTGAGTCGACGTTGTGCGAGGGTGAGCTCAAATGCGGGATCAGTGTGCGGTAAATGATAAAGTCTTTGTAATGCAAGTGGAATAAAGGGCGTAGGAGCAGGGGCGCCGGGGAATTGATCGTCCGTGAGCCCCATAAACCAGGCTGCTTTGTAACAGGTGCCGGCGGCCTCAAATGGGCCTAAGACATGAATGGGCGCATTGGGGTCTTGCTGGGGTTGAAATAGGGTTTGTTGCGTCAGCTGGGTCAGGGTCTGTAGCGCGGCTTGCATGGATAACAGAGGAGAAATCAGCGTCAGGGTTTGTAGTTGCTCTAAGCATTCGATGAAGCGCTGATGGGTTTGATAGGTGTGCGAGTTAAGCTCAACACCTGGATATTCGATTTGTTTTAAGCGCTGCATAAAATGAATGGTCCAATGAAATGGTGTGTCTTCTTTAGGATAGGGCGTGATTGCGCTGAGCAAGTGAGCGAGCATCGGGCAGGTGGGTTGCGTCAGTTGAATGCAGCTTGCTAGCGAAAACGTGTCAAGCGGGGGAAGGGCAGCCAGTAATGTGAGGCGTGCGGCTTTTTCTTGAACATGGTTTTTTATAAAAGAAGAGGTTAATAAACACTGTAATTGTTGACGGTTTAAACTCTCAGTAGAGAGTGAGAGGCAAGTGAGGGCATGCAACACAAAGGGATAGTCATATAAGGGTTGTCCAAAAGAGACTGAGAGCGTGGTGTCTGGGAAATGCGCTTGTAACCACCTTTTAAGCTTAGGCGCTTGTTGTTCAAGGCGTGGAACAATGAGTGCTACGGGTGTGGTTTGTGCTTGAAGATGGGTTTGTAGCCAGCCCAAAATGGTATCACGCTCGGCTTGTTCATCTTGGCACGGGGCTTGATAGACCTGGTGCTGGATGGGTTCAAGATCGTAATATTGTACCGGCAGATGGTGTTGGCTGAAATAGGTTTGTAATTGCGTTTGCATGGGGTTGAAGTCATCAAAACAAGCAAACACAATGCCTTGATAGGGTAGGGTGAGTGAAAAATCAAGGAGATAAGAGGTGAGGTGTTGTTCGGTGAAGAAATGACGTTCTGTCAAATTTTCCTCAAATTGCAGTGCCCAGGTTTGTAAGAGTGCGGTCTGTGGGAGCAAGGTAAATTGTGGGTTCTCGATGGGCAGCTGCCACATTTTGGTGAGTTGCCAAGCCGAAAACGCAGCTTCAATGAGGGTCGGTGCACAATCAGGGGTGAGCGTGAGGCAAGTTTGTTTCCATAATGCTTGGGTTTGTAAGGTGTTTAATAAAATGGGGTGGGAAGCCCAGGCGTGCTGCTGGGTCAATAAGCTATAGCACGTTTTTAGAAAGCTCGGGAAAGGTAAACAAGTCGGTCGCGTTTGAATGGTTTTGGATTGGTTTTTAAAAAAGGATTGTAATAGGGTATGACTTAAATGTTGATTGGGGGTGATGACCAGGTGGTTAGCGGCAAATGCAGCGATAAGATCGTGTGTGTTTAGTATCATGGGTACGTGCTCCTCCAGGGGGGAATAAGTATATGACGATAATTCTAAAAAACCTATTGACATCCTCCAGGAAATCGCTAGAATTCGCGTTCTCCTTTGTGGAGATGGGTTCTTTAAGAATATGAGAGACGAACTGTGCGGGTACTTTGAAGTCAAAGAAGTACTTTGAGTAATACAGAAGTAAAAGTAATAAATAGCAAGCTAGAAGTTAATTGCAAGCTAAGGAATAAACTGATGAAGAGTTTGATCCTGGCTCAGATTGA
>JAPLRL010000050.1 GCA_026399205.1 Gammaproteobacteria bacterium | reverse complement strand
CCCGACACCTTGGTTCGAAGCCAAGTACTCTATCCAGCTGAGCTACGAGCGCGTAAAGAGATTTGAGCATGTTCGGAATGGTGGGCCGTATAGGAATTGAACCTATGACACAAAGGTTAAAAGCCTTCTGCTCTACCGACTGAGCTAACGGCCCGAACAGCGCAAAACTATACCTGAATATAAAAAAAAAACAAGCTATTGGAGCTATATAATTTATATTTTTTTTGAGTTGCCTTAATCCATTAAGCTAGATTTAATCATCGAGCGCTATTTTGTTCGAACAGAATTGGTTATGTCAAAATTAAATTGCATAATTTTAATTTTTAAAACTCATTGGTTTTGGGTACACCCGATATTCAGTTAGTCACGTTTGGGTTGGGATATAAATTCTTTATGTGACCTCATGTCAGCTGAATGTTTCCTTCTGTGACCCGCCCATGATCTTGAATATCAAGGTGGGTCGTGATGTTGGTATATCCATGTTGTTTAAAGCGCTGCTGAACGGACTCTTGTTGCGTGTGGCCATGCTCAAGACATAACCATCCATTAGCTTCAAGAAAATGGGGGGCATGTTGAATGAGATGAGAGAGAGCAGCAAGCCCTTGTTGTTCACTGATCAGCGCAAGCTGAGGTTCAAAGCGTAGATCACCTTCTAAAAGATGTGGATCGTCGGGTGAAAGATAGGGGGGGTTAGAGACAATCAAGTGGAAGCGTTGATGAGGCGGAACATTAGCAAACCAATCTGACTGGTAAAATTCAATGGATTCAAGTTGTAAAGCATGGGCATTTTGTTTAGCCATTTCAATGGCTTTTTGAGAGATGTCGATGGCGGTTAGTTGGCAATCAGACCGCTCCGTTGCAATCGCTAAGGCGATGGCGCCACTTCCGGTGCCTAATTCTAATATTCTCGGCTGGGTGACTCCGTGTAAATGGGAGAGCACGCGTTCAACTAACAATTCAGTTTCAGGTCTAGGAATGAGGGTATGGGGTGAGACCTGGAGAGAGAGGGACCAAAATTCACGTTGGCCTGTTAAATAAGCAATGGGTATGCCTTGTAAGCGTTGTTGAATCAGAGCTTGAAATTGTTGTGATTGTGTTTCAGAGAGGATGTACTCAGGATGACTAAACAAAAATAACCTAAGTTTTTTGATAGCTAAGCAAAGTAAAATTTCAGCATCTAACTGCGCGCTGTCTGAGTGGGGTCGAAGCTGTGTGAGCGCCTGCCTGAGGCTATCACGAATGGTTGTCATGTTTGGCGAGTTCGGCGAGCAAGGTGGCGTGGTGCTCTTGTTTGAGGGCCTCAATGACTGGGTTTAAGTGGCCTTCCATGACTTCGAGTAATTGATAGAGGGTGAGGTTGATGCGGTGATCGGTGAGGCGACCTTGCGGAAAATTATAGGTTCTAATGCGCTCAGATCGATCGCCTGAGCCGACCAGAGACTTACGGGCTTGGGCTTGCTCTTCACGTTGTTTGCTTTGTTGAGCATGCAGCAGGCGGCTTTTGAGTAATGACATCGCTTTTGCACGGTTTTTATGTTGTGAACGCTCTTCTTGGCATTCAACCACCACACCTGAGGGTAAATGGGTAATGCGAATAGCGGAGTCTGTTTTATTGACGTGTTGACCGCCGGCACCTGAAGAGCGATAGGTATCGATTTTTAAATCATCTGAGCGGATTTCAACGTCATGAATTTCATCGACTTCAGGTAAAATCGCAACCGTACACGCAGAGGTATGGACACGCCCTTGAGACTCAGTGGTGGGAACGCGTTGTACACGATGCGCGCCTGATTCAAATTTTAAATCAGCATATACGCATGAGCCTTCAATCGAGGCAATGATTTCTTTATATCCGCCATGCTCACCGGCATGGGCACTGACAATTTCGAGATGCCAGTTGCGTGATTCACTATAGCGAGCGTACATGCGAAACAGATCACCTGCAAAAATGGCTGCTTCATCGCCACCGGTTCCTGCTCGAATTTCTAAATAAATATTATGACTATCGTTCGGATCAGACGGAATGAGTTTTAACAGTAACGCATGCTCAATGGTTGCGAGTTGTGTTTTCGCTGAAGAATATTCATCCTGAGCCATGGCAGCTAATTCTTTATCGTCTCCATCGATGAGCGCAGTGAGTTCTTGGAGGTTAAGCTCAGCATGTTGGCATTGTTCATAAGCATGAACGATTGGCTCTAAATGAGCGTATTCTTTTGAGAGCGCTTTAAATTGGGTTTGATTGGCGATGGTCGCCGGATCTGCGAGTAAGCGGTTGATTTCCTCAAAGCGTTCAATGAGTTGTTCTATTTTTTGTTTAATTGTGGGGGTCATGATGCGCTTTTGTGTAAAGGAGTTGGGCCAGATCTAGTAATTCAGTACAGCCTTCAAGGGCCGCCTGGCGCAAACTACGTGTGGGTAAATGGGTAAGTTTTTTGAAGAGTCGATGGGTGAGCTCTTCAAGAACCTCATGAATGGATTCGCCAAGCGCAATTTGTTGCACCGCACGAGATAGTTCTTGTTGAGAAAGGGTGTGCATGGTGTTGCGGTAATGAGAAATTAAATGTTTGGTGTGTTGGACCTCTGACCAGCGAATGAATTTGTCGAGTTCTTGTAAAACCAATTGCTCCGCATGGACTGCGGCCTCTCGTCGTTCTAATTGACCGACCTGACATTGGGTTTGTAGCTCATCGATATTACACAGCGTTACGTGGGGGAGTGTTCCGACGGTTTCAGTGATGTTTCTAGGGACTGCCAAATCAAGTAAAAATAAAGGCGTGGTCCGATTGCGTAACAAGGGGGTAAGAAACTCAGGCGTAATAAAAGGAATAGGGCAGGTTGATGCAGTAATCACGATATCGACTTGGGGGAGTGTTTGCTCAAGTGAGGTGATGGGCACGACTTGTCCCTGGTAGAGCGAGGCGAGTTTTTGTGCGTGCGCTTCAGTGCGGCTGGTGACAAAAAATTGTCGGCTACCTGCATCAAATAAGTATTTTGTCACGAGCTGTGCCATATCGCCAGAACCAATGACAAAAATTTTGACGCCATCGAGCTGAGGTATCGATTGTAAAATGCGTTGTGTTGCGGCGTAAGCAATAGAAACGGGTGTATTCCCAATGCCACTAAGATTGCGAATGCGTTTACTGGCTCTAAATACATAGGAAAAAATTTGTTTTAAAGACGATTTAGCTGTGCCGGTTGCGCAGGCGTGCTGATACGCTTGTTTAAATTGCCCTAGAATTTGGGGTTCACCCAACATCATGGAGTCTAAGCCACTGGCAACACGTAAGGCGTGTTTAATGCCTTGATGATCGGTGTGCATATACCAATGAGGGTGAAGGTCTGTGCTGGTGACATGGCATAAGCTAGCCATGGTTTCCATAAGGGTTTCAGGTTCAGTCGTTTGGCAATAAAGCTCGGTGCGATTGCAAGTGGAGAGTAACGTGATTTCTTGAATATTGGGGGTGGCCATCAGGTATTCAAGAGCGGGTTTTTGGCTTGTGGTCGGGACAGACAGTTTTTCACGGAAATGAATAGGGGCAGTTTGATGGTTGATCCCACAGGCAATGAACACAACAGTCGGTCACTTAATGATTGGCGAATCGCGTATTGTAGCGCATTTAAATTATAAGGAGTAGTAGGGGGGCTGAAAACCCAGGATAAATTTGTCAAATAAGTGTCGTCCCCGCGCAGGCGTGGATCCATCCAATAGCCGGCATTGCGCCATTTTTGTGAATGGATCCCCGCCTGCGCGGGGACGACCGTTCTAGGAAGGTAGAGCAAATTTAGTGTGGTTGAAAAGCATTTTAAAAATTAGGATTGACGTCAAATAGAATGTTAGAAACAATGAGGGGGAATCTGTCTAGACGTATGAAGGGAATCAAGATGACAAAAGTAAGCAAGTTGTTTGTATTAGATACCAATATTTTAATGCACGATCCAAGTGCCATCTATCATTTTGAAGAAAATGATGTGTATTTACCCATGGTGGTTTTAGAAGAATTAGATGATCATAAAACGGGTGTGTCTGAGGTCGCTCGCAATGTTCGTCAAGTGAATCGTATGCTAGTTGAGTTAATGAGTCGCGCAACGCATGCAGAAATTGTTAGTGGTTTACCCATTCACCCGGTGCATAGTGTCAAGAACCCTGATTTCATTGGGCGATTATTTTTTCAAACCGAAGAATTTGATCCCATGAGTTTTCTTTCTTTACCTGGGCACAAAGCTGATAACACGTTGTTAGCAACCGCTTTGGCTTTACAAAAAAATATGCCAGAACGGTCGGTGGTGATTGTCTCTAAAGATATTAATTTACGGATTAAAGCCGGTATTTTAGGGATACCCGCAGAAGATTATTACAACGATCAGGTGATTGATGATGTCAGTTTGTTACACAGTGGCATGCATATTTTAGAAAACGATTTTTGGGAAACACACACCAAAAATATGGAGGTGTGGCAAGAAACAGGGAAAACGTTTTATCGTATCAAAGGTCCTTTGGTACAGCACTGGAATCCTAATGATTGTTTGAGCACGCAAGACGATCAATTTCAGGGGGTGGTTAAACGGATAGAAACAGGCAGTGCAGTGGTGCAATTGGCGCATGATTATACAAATATGAAGCACGCTGTTTGGGGCATCCATGCAAAAAATCGGGAACAAAACTTTGCCTTAAATTTATTATTAGATCCAGACATTGATTTTGTGACCCTACAAGGCTCAGCAGGGACGGGTAAAACGCTCTTAACCGTTGCGGCAGGGTTAACTCAAGTGCTCGACCAAGCGCTCTATTCAGAAATTGTCATGACGCGCGTGACGATTCCTGTAGGAGAAGATATTGGCTTTTTACCAGGCACAGAAGAAGAAAAAATGACGCCATGGATGGGAGCATTAATGGATAACCTAGAAGTCCTACATGGTTCTCAAGAAGGCGGTGAGTTTGGTCGTCATGCCACGCAAGATTTGCTACAAAATAAAATTAAAATTCGATCGTTGAATTTTATGCGCGGCCGGACGTTTTTAAACCGCTATATCATCATTGATGAGGCGCAAAATTTAACCTCCAAGCAAATTAAAACCTTGGTGACGCGCGCAGGTCCTGGGAGCAAAATCATTTGTTTAGGTGATATTAAGCAAATTGATACCCCGTACTTAACAGAAACCACCACCGGATTAACATTTGCGGTTGATCGTTTCAAACAGTGGGAGCATAGCGCGCATATGACCCTGACGCGGGGAGAGCGTTCTAGGTTGGCGTTTTTTGCGGCTGAGCATTTGTAAACTCTACGTCATCCCGAGCGCAGCGAGGGATCTCCACCAGGTAGCAGGAGATCCCTCGCTGCGCTCGGGATGACGTAGTCTTTAAAGATCACTATATACTTTTCTCCCATATTTTATATAATCCCCTTTCATTTTCAGGCCATGCGACCAATGTAATGAAAGGGACAACGCTTCAACACCCCACTGAAAACGGCCTAGGGAGTCCGAAGGCCTGGATTGTTTGTTTGACAGCGGGTTTGTTTTTCTTCTATGAATTTTTTCAGCTAAATAGTTTTGATGTTCTTAATAAAATCATTCGAGACAATTTTGCCTTACAAGCCTCACAGATGAGTGTGTTATCAAGTGTTTTTTTATGGGCAAATCTTTTGTTTTTAATTCCCGCAGGGCTGCTGCTTGATCACTTTCCTGTGAAGCGAGTGATGTTGAGTGCTTTAGGGGTTTGTTTAGCGGGGGTGGCCTGTTTAGCACTCGGAGATCAAGTGTGGATTTTTTTGCTTGGGCGATTTTTAACGGGTGTCGGTAATGCCTGTTGCTTTTTGTCTTGTGTTATTTTGGTTTCTCGGTGGTTTTCTACCAAACAACAAGGGTTCGTCATGGGGTTGATGGTGACCTTGGCTTTTGTGGGGGGCATGTTAGCCCACATGCCTTTTGTTTACTTGATAGAACAGGTGGGTTGGCGAACAGCGCTGATGCTTGATGTAGTGATGGGTGTGATATTTTGGGTATTGATTTATTGGCATGTTGAAAGTCGAGCGCAAACCTTAAACCCGCATAGAGACGGCGTGCTGGCGTCTTTTTTTATCGTATTACGAGAGTCACAAACCTATTTGGCTGGTTTATATACAGCTTTTCTTAACTTACCCATTATGGTGTTGTGCGCATTATGGGGGGCCAGTTATTTAGAAGTTGTGCATGGGGTGACGATGCTCACTGCCGCACAAATCATCAGCATGTTATTTTTTGGGAGCATGCTAGGCTGCCCGCTATTGGGATGGTTATCTGATTGGCAGGGGCGGCGAAAGCCAGTCATGTGGCTTGGCGTGGTTGGGACGCTGGTGTGCTTTTTGCCTTTTTGGTTCGCAGGACAACTTTCTATTTTAATGCTAAACATGACATTTTTTGGCTTAGGGTTTTTTACCAGTGCACAGGTCATTAGTTATCCTTTACTAGCAGAGAGTCATTCGCCCGAACATGTCGGGGAGGCAACGGCTGTCGCGTCACTGATTATTATGGGTGGGGCAGCCTGCGGGCAATTATTGTTTGGTTTTTTAATGCAGCACAATGCAAACAATGTACAGTTTATTGAGTACTCAGCAGAGAGTTTTCAATATGCAATGCGCATGTTTCCGGTGGCGGTATTATTGGCGGGGGTGGCATTGAGGTGGATTCGGGAACCGCAATGCTCGTTTTTGTCAGAATATCCGAGCCGCGACCGTTAGGAAGCGGAAGGTTTAAAACTGCCGCTCCCTAACGGTCGCGGCTCGGATATCTTAAAGAGGAGGGTTATCGTATGGAATTAAAACAAACGGCATGTTGCCCCTGTCCGAACATCACAGTTCTACTCCCCTGGTTGGTTTGCTTAAGCGCATCGTCTTTTTTCTTCTATGAGTTTATTCAAGGTAATATGTTTGCTTCAATTGCAGACAACATCATGCAAGATTTTCATATTGGCGTTGAGAATATGGCTTATTTATCGAGCATTTACTATGTTTCGAATGTGCTGTTTTTATTTATCGCAGGGCAAGTGCTCGATCGTTATTCTGTGAAGAAAATTTTAATTGTCGCCATGGGGTTTTGCGTGATCAGCACCTTTGTTTTAGCTCAGGCGCATTCATTTTATGTGGCATTGGGGTGTCGGTTTATCACCGGCATTGGCAGTGCGTTTTGTTTACTTGGACCGGTTAGAGTGGCTTCTCGTTGGTTTGCGCCCCAACAAATGGCAATGGTTACGGGGATGATTGTGACGATTGCGATGTTAGGCGGAATGGTGTCTCAGTATCCTTTAACCATGCTGGTGATTACCGTGGGGTGGCGACAAGCGGTCATGGTGGTTGCATGGGTTGGAATGGTTATGTGGGGCATTATGGCGATTGGTATTATTGATCAGCCTAAAGACAACCAGGCTGAGCCTGTTCAGCATTTATCATTTTTAGCGACCATGAAACAAGCCTATGCCAATGTACAAATGTTGCGAGTGGCGTTGTTTACCAGTTTGATGAATATGGCCATCGCCGTATTTGGAGCGATGATGGGCACATTATATTTAATGCAGCGCTTAGATATTGGCAAAGAGCTTGCTTCATCTATTAATGGCATGTTGTTTTTAGGGACCATGATTGGCGGGCCGTTGTTAGGGCGCTGGTCAGATCGTTCAGGCCAGCGATTACTGCCGATGCGGGTCGGCATGCTAGGGGCGTTGCTCGTGTCGTTGGCTATTCTTTATGCGCCCGTACCCATTTGGGCAATGTACGGCTTATTTTTATTGCTGGGGTTATTTACCTCAGCGCAAGTGATTAGCTATGCCTATGTTGCTGAGAGCCAACCGCGTCATATGACCGCAACGGCAGTGAGTATCGTGTCGATTTGTACACAAGCGGGTTGTGTGGTCTTTCAAAATGCGTATAGTCACGTATTGGTCTGGCACCAACATGTGCAGCAAACACATGCAATGGTGTACACATTTTCTGATTATCAGTTTGCCTCCGTCATGATTCCGCTTGGGTTAATGGTTGCGGGATTACTGATGTTAGGTTTGAAAGAAACGTACTGTCATCAGATAGAAGGATAAAAATATGCTGGGTCGGGTATGTGTATTGTTAATGGATTCTTTAGGCGTTGGTGCAAGCCTGGATGCTAAGCATTATCAAGATGAAGGAGCGAACACTTTAGGTCATATCATAGAAGCCTGTGAACAAGGGCGCGCTGATCGTGAAGGGGTGAGAGCCGGTCCTTTAATGCTGCCACATTTATCTCGTTTAGGGTTGTATTGGTCATTATTAGCAAGCTCAGGCGTTCGTTGGGGCAGTGATGCGTGTTACCCAGAACCCCAAGGTGCATGGGGGTATGCGGTTGAAAAAAGCTTGGGGAAAGATACCCCCAGTGGGCATTGGGAGCTAGCTGGCGTCCCGGTGATGGCAGAGTGGGGATATTTTCCGGATACGCCAAATTGTTTTCCTGCGTCATTGATTGAGACGTTGATTCAACAAGCGCAGCTCCCTGGGGTGCTTGGAGAAAAACATGCCTCTGGCACGGTGATTTTGGAAGAGCTCGGAGAGCTGCATGAGAAAACCGGGAAACCGATTGTGTATACTTCTGCAGACAGTGTTTTTCAAATCGCCGCACATGAAGAAACGTATGGCTTAGAACGCTTATATGCTCTTTGTGAAGTGGCAAGGCAGTGTGTTGACCCTTATCAGATTGGTCGAGTGATTGCCCGCCCCTTTGTAGGAAAACCCGGGAGCTACCGGCGCACAGGCAATCGTCGTGATTATGCGATGCCGCCACCTTCACCGACGTTATTAGTGAGGCTTGAGGAAGCGGGTCGTGAAGTGATCGCGATTGGTAAAACCGCAGATATTTTTGCACATTTGGGTCCAACGCAAGTGATTAAAGCGGATGGAAACATGGCTTTATTTGACGTCACGCTAGATGCGATGAAGCAAGCTCCAGCGGGCAGTTTGGTGTTTACTAATTTTGTTGATTTTGATAGTTCCTACGGGCATCGCAGGGATGTGATGGGTTATGCACATGCATTAGAGCAGTTTGATGCACGACTACCTGAGCTCATCCAACAATTACAACCAGAAGATAGAGTTGTGATTGCAGCTGATCATGGTTGCGATCCTACCTTTAGCGGGACTGATCATACGCGGGAGCATATTCCCGTGTTGGTCTTTGGCCCCAACGTACCCGCCACATTTATTGGCAGAAGAGAAACGTTTGCTGATGTGGGGCAAATGATTGCTAAGCATTTAAACATTGATTTACTTCAACATGGTGTCGCGTTTTAACTATAGAATACAGAAATCCGAGCCGCGACCGTTAGGGAGCGGAAATTTTAAAACCTCCGCTCCCTAACGGTCGCGGCTCGGGTTTCTATAAGAAAGAAATCAGCTCCTTAATAAGCAAGATATCTCTTGTTTTCGATAGAGAAACAAGGCTAAACAGCAATGCAAATAGCGCGCGATTTATATAACTCATTGATTTATATAAAATATTTTAAAAATGCACTGCCCATTATTTTCGACCAATGCTCGTTTTATGCGCTTGTGCCATCACAAAGAAACCGTTAAAGTGTTCGTATGACCTCAGGGATTGAGGTCATGTGACAGGACGTCACACAAGGAAACTGCATCAGGGACGGTGCAAGAATAAGGATGTTCGATAGGGATGATCGCTCCAGCAGGCCAGGGATAAAACCCTGGCTTTTTTTTGTCTTAAGGTTTAAAAATCGCAATCAGCTCCGGAGCCATGAGCCGGCCGCCTGTCACTTTACAACTGATAATTCGTTGTACTTCGAAATGCTCAATCATGCTGTGTTCGTAGTATTGTCTCGTTTGCGGTGTATCATGGTTAGAGATAATGACACAATGGCCTTGAGATTGAGCGTGACGCGCTAATTCAGCTAGGTGTTGTTGATCCTGATCGTTAAAGCCGTGACCTGTATAATTTGAGAAATAGGCTGTTGGCGATAAGCTTGCATAAGGGGGATCACAGTAAATCACATCATGAGGCTTAAGTGCGGCGAAAGTTTCACGAAAATCTTGGTGAACAAAGGTGGCCTGTTGGCTTTTTTTATAAAAGTGCTGCATTTCAAGTTGAGGAAAATAAGGGCGATCATAGCGGCCAAAGGGTACATTGAAGATGCCGGATGAATTATAGCGACACAGGCCATTATATCCATGTCGGTTTAAATAGAGGAATAAAGCAGCTCGCTCTCTTGGCTCGAGGCAGGCATTAAATTCCTGTCTTTTTTGATAATACACATGAGATTGATTGGTCTGTGGGTTAAAAAAGGTAGCGCAATAATCAATAAAGGACTCACCTTCTTGTTGTACCTGTTGATACAACTGAATCAGATGTGGATTTTTTTCAGCAATCAAAAAAAAAGGATTGTCGGCATTTAAAAAAACAGCGCCAGACCCGCCAAAGGGTTCAACTAATCGAGCCTGTTTTGGCAAGTGTTTTAAAATGATATTGAGAAGCCGGTACTTACCACCCGCCCATTTTAAAAAGGGTTTAGTGTATTGCATGGCGCTGTGGCGAGCCCTTATGGCATAGTTTGGTATATGGAATCATTATAACACGTAGGTTGGGCCTTGGCCCAACAAATCTATATTCACCGCCTACTCCCTAACGCTCGCGGCTCGGATTGACTTGGTTTGTGTCTAATATTATTTCACAACGATCTATATTATGGTACAATGCCATCAGATGTTTACTCAAATGGGTCATGCATATGCCTACACCACATCACGAGTTACTCACCTGGGTGCAACAATTCAAGGCGGATGGTCAGCAAAAATTACTTGATACCCCTGAGCAAAAAGCAGCTGCAAGAGTAAAGGCTGTTAGGCAATTGAGCCAAAAAAAAATCGAACAACAAACTGAATTAAAAAAAATTCCCCTCATCGGCGGTCGTCTTGCGAAAAAAATTGGTGTACTGTTTGATGCGGTGATAGGCGTTGTTAACGCATATATTGATAAGCCAAATGATGTAAAAGCCCTAGAAAGCACGCTTGATGTCTTCAGAAAAGAGCTGCACGATCTCTTAGATCTACCTGGAGTTTCGTCGCTGGTTGTCGGAAAATTGAAAGAAAATAGGATTGAAAACGTATCAACAAACGCTCTGGAGGGTGTGGTTGATTATGTGTTGGCTTTATTTACAGCTGACTCACCTGAAAAAAATGGAGTCGAGTGGTTACTGCCTGTAGTGAGTGCCTTATTTGCGGTGTTTCAATATCGAGAAACGCAATTTGGGTGCGAAGGAGACCGTCTGGAGTTGGCTCAACAGCAATTGACTCAACTAGAAACCAGTCTGAAGACTGCGCTTAATGTGACAAGAAAAGGATATTCCGTAGGGCATTTTTTGAAAGATAATCTTTCTGCACTCAAGCAGTCTCCTTACCATGAATCTGTGAAATGGATTGGATTATTAGTGCCTACTGAACCCACCATTGAACCATTGCTGGCCCCTTTTTTAGATGATATGTATGCGCTGTTTGCACTCAGTGATGATGCGCACTCCTCAATTGAAGCGGTGTTAGCGCGGATCGATTCATTTGAACAAAAAACGTTGAAATTTTTGATCAAAGAAGAGGGGGCGAGTTTACTTAAAAGTATAGCGGCTAGATTAGATGAAGATAAAAGCCAGCGACTCAATCAGCTCAGTGCGTGCCAGCATTCAATAGCGCCAGTCTTACGAGAGAACATTGAGGCGCACTATAAAAAACATGCTGATTCATTAATTAGCAGTGCTTTATTAGAGGGTGTGGAGCCAGTTGTATTTCAAGACGTGTTGTTTCAGCCTCATGCGTTTGATGAATCCTTGCCACTTGCAGAAGCCTTGAGTCGTTACCAAGACAGTTATGAGCAGTTTAAACGCAGGGTCGCGATTTTAAGTGAGGTAAAATCTCGTTTTACAGGAGACGACGCAGAACAATTTCTGCCCTTGTTATTGTCGATTCCAGCGTCACACTGCGATGGACTCTTGAAAATTTTACAGGTATTGATGGCCACGCCGCATGGGTTTGATTTGTTTACTATTTATTCTAAATTACATGCTGTGGTACTCGAATATGATGTGAAAGAAACTGAAATTAGATTTGAAGAGGCTTTACAGGTCTTAACGAACTATATGCAAAATACCGCAGTTACAGAGCATTCTATAGACGAACTCATGCCGTTATTTAAAGCAAAAATTGCTAGAGGTGATTTATTACCTCCCTCATTGTTGGCGCAGTGGCAGACAGACTTCCCGGAAGTGAAACAGGAAACCTTTACGACTTTGTCTGGCCAACTGATTAATATTTTACTTCAATATCCAGATCAAAAGGAACAAATTTTACAAAGCGTTCAGTTGTATTTGTCACATGTTCAAGACGGGGTGGACGCATTATTGATGATTCTGCATGCCACGGTTCTAACCTTGTACTTACCCTTGCTTGTAAACTTTTCAAATTATTCTTCTATACAGCAAGTCGGCTTGGTGAGAATGATTGCGGCAAGTAAGACTATGCAATTAACCCAAGAAGAGTGTGCGCAGTTATTTTCACAGTGTGCGACATTAAGTACGTTATTTTTATTTCAACCGTATCCTTCAAAAGCACGCCTATTGGCAGGTATTGAGTCCGTTGAGCAGTTAGAGCAAAACCCGACTGGGCGGGAGCAACACGCGTTAGAAGCGCCATCACGCTTTGCGGTGAAAGCGCTTTATACAAAACAGCCTAATGAGACTGTGAGTGAAAGCTGTGCAACTGTTTGGGATGCGCTGCAATTACAAAAATATGCGTATGCAAACTTGAGTCGACTAGAACTATATAACAAGCTCCAAGAGAGTTTACTTCCCGTTCAAGGGCAAGAAGAGCAGCTACAATGGTTGGCATTGGTAGATGCGATGTTGTCTCGTACAACAGGGGAGTCACTCAGCAAAAAGCAGATTTTGGCTTTTTTAGGTGCTGACATGCATCCTGATCGAGTCCGTTTGGAATTGGATCCAACCATTAAAACGCCTCATTTTATTGCGGTATTGGCAGCCTGGAATTATTTTCAAACAGGTGCTGTCGATGTGTTTTGTGAGAGTGAGGCGTCTGTAAAATCAGCGCTTGAAACCCAAGGATTACAACATTTTTATGCATTAATCGGCATCCCGTTACGCGTAAGCTATGTAAGGGATGACGCTCGGGTCGTCACCTATACAACGCTAGAAGCAAAAAAAGAAGTAGAATCTAAACAGTTTAAGGTGGTGTCTGGAAAGCACGGACATGAAAAAACAGCGTGTATCATTGAGTCTTGTCATGAGGCCCTTTTACATGGGGGGCATAGCACAACCATTCATCCTTTGGCGCAGATAGAAGGGTATGATCGGGTGGTCGGCTTATCGAGTGAAAGCGTGAGTATAGAAGCCTCACTGCGGTTTATTTCTTGTTTTGGAACAGCAGGGTTTAATGTGTCACTGGATCCCGCGGACAAGCCGCGGGACGTAGGCATTGTGCAACAGCCCATCATCAGTGAAGTTGACTACGATGCGGCAGTGATGCAAACAGGCGTACTCCAATTTTTTGATGAAGCCGCTGGTTTTTTGATGCAATTTAGCCAAGTGGATAAACAACTCAATCTACAGACCTGGCTTGCAACAGAACGACAAACATTGATTACATCGATGTTGGATGCATGGCAGGCTTTAAAAACCGCGCCTGTAAAAGATAAACAGATGACGACACAAGATAGGGCTATACTCGCCTTGAATGCTTATCCGAATGTTTTGTTGACTGCTTGGCAGAAGGTGAGTAATGCGTTAATGCAGCGTGGCACACAGGATTTAGTTTCCCTGGATGTTCACCATCAACATAAACTTAATTGGCTGTTGGTTGAAGTCAGCAAAGAATTTGACGACCTATTGCATGAGACCTCTCGATTAGACGAAGAGAGTGAGCAGGTCAAAAACCAGACGCAGGCCTTGTGGATGCGGGAAAATTTGACCGATTTGACTGCAAAATTACAGTGGGTCAAGAAAGGGTGGGCGAGTTTCCGTTTTTGGTTTACTCGAGCTTGCGTGCGTAATGCTGCGCGCGAGTTATCTACACTCGTCGACGCGTTGCAATCGGGGAAGCTATCTACAGATAATAAGCAATCATTTTATGATCGCATTCAATTTTATGCCGAAAAATTAGAACGTAAATGGTGGTTATTTCCTTGGGATTATGCGTTACGCAATAAAATCGTCTTTGCACAACATTGGCTTTTTGATCAAATAGCAACTCAGACACCGAAGCTGAAAAGAGTGGCGTCAAGTGAAGAGCCGCCTACGCCTCCATACATTGCAAACGGCCCGAGTGTCTTTAAAGCAACGTGGAAAACGGCTTTGTGTCGAGAGAAAGATGCGTTGACTGCACAACGTGATGCGTGTGATTATTTTTCTACGACGCCGGTTGATGCTTGGGATATGGCGCGATATAACGAGTTGCCTCCAGCACTGCAGTTGCAGTTAAAGCAGGTTTATGCGTTGCGTGAGTTTAGGGTTGCTGAGATCATAGCCGATCTACCTGTATCATTGGGTGCGCTTCAAACGGATTTAGAAAAGAAAAGAGAGGCATTCAGCGCCCAGTATTTTAAAATCCATCGCGATATAGTGGGTAAGAAAAGCGAATTAGAAGCGCTTAAAAAGAAGATAACATTCACTTCACTTAATGACGAATATCAAGCACAAAAAAAATGGGTAAAGCGCCAGGAGCAGGAACTATTAAAATTGGAAAGCCGTATGAGTGAATGTGATACACAATTACAAAAATTATATTTATATAAAACTGACCAAGAAGCGCTACAAAAAGAACAATTGCAAGTGGTTAATGATGCACATGGTGCTTTGTTTCAAGAAAGAAAGCACCATTATAACACGGCCTGGTCGGTTTTTCAGGACCAGCTTGAAGAAGTGAAAACTGAAGTTCAGGATCGTTTATCCATCTTGTCAGATCAAGCGAGGGAAGTAGAGACGCTGGTTCGGCCTGGGGTGTATGGGTAGTGGCTCGCGTTGTAGGATGTAGGGTGGATTAGGGCCGCGAGGCCCGTAATCCACCATTTTCATGACGATGAGCAACAGGTGGATTACGGGCCTCGCGGCCCTAATCCACCCTACAGTTTTTTGGCATATACAACGTTTGACTTGATTTTTGTATTACCGCAGAATGCGCCTCCAATAATAACGAACTAGGTGTTCCCTAAATGACATGGTCCTCCCCGCCACGAAAACGCTTTGGCCAGCACTTTTTGCAAGATGACTCGGTGATTGCAGCCATTGTCAAATCCGTTGGGTTAAAACCCTGTGATCAGGTGGTAGAAATTGGGCCCGGGCGGGGTGCATTGACGTTGCCACTATTAGAGCAAGTGAATCACTTGACCGTGGTGGAGCTGGATAATGAGCTATCTGAGCACTGGTCACAGTATGATCCAAAAAAATTAACTGTGTGTCATGCAGATGCCTTAACTGTTGATTATCGACAATGGGGGCATGCTATTCGCCTGGTGGGTAACCTCCCTTACAATATTTCGACCCCGCTATTGATTCGCTTATTGTCTCAGCGCGATGCCATTCAAGATATGTATTTTATGTTGCAAAAAGAAGTGGTTGATCGCCTGGTTGCGCAACCTGGCTGTAAAGATTATGGTCGGCTCACGGTTATGATTCAAGCGTGTTGTGAGGTGCAATGGCTATTTGATGTCCCCCCTGAAGCTTTTTATCCAAGACCTAAAGTGCAATCGGCCATGGTGGTTTTAAAACCCTATGCTGGATTGATAGGGTATCAAGAGGCCTTAACATCACTGGAAACCTTATTGCATCAGGCATTTGCAACGCGTCGTAAGATGATTTCAAATAATTTAAAGCCGTTAATATCTAGCGAACAACTCGTGCAATATGGGTTCAACCCGCGATCTCGCCCTGAAGAGATTTCTGTGGCAGAATATGTCCAATTAGCGCGTCAGCTTTAATTGGGTATAACACAAGGAGAAGCCAGTGTTTAGGCATACACACGGAAGTCATCGAAAGGGCGCCGGCAAAAAAAAAGATTTATCGCATTTAATAACAATGACTCAACCGGCTGCAATAGAACGCGATCCTAAATTTGTATCCATGATGCAACGCATTGAAGAGGCCAGTTCATTAGATTCGGCCCGCTATACCTCATTTTATGTGGCGCTGGTGAAGCGTCTTCTCAGTTATGTTGAGGATCTACCCGATAGCACGCACACTTATTATGCAGAGCGAGGTGGGCTGTTAGATCATGCATTGCAACGGACAGAAATTGCGTTGTTGATGTTGCGACCCTATTTGTTGCTAGATCAAGATTCAGGTTTATCTGAAATTCAATGTTGTTGGCAATATGCATTGTTTTCGGCGGCGTTGATGCGAGGGATTGGTAAGCTGTATTTAGATTATCAAATAGAGATACATGATACTGACGGCGAACATTTAAAACGCTGGAATCCTTTTTTATCGCCCCTCGTTTCCCCCGGTTATTATTATACGTGTCAAGTTCGCCATGAATCAAAACATGATTATCAAAGGCGCTTGAATGCGTTGTTAGCCGAACGCATCATGCCAGAGGAAGGGTTCACCTGGTTGGTGTCTCATCCTAGCGTGTTTGAGGTCTGGTTAGCACTGATGGATGAAGAGGTTCATGGTTCACGGATATTAGAATCCATTTTAACGCGTGCAGAAGATGTGATATTGGCGACGTCTATTGAAGACTTATTGGAAAAACTTGCAAAATCTACAACGAAATCGTTTTTAACTTTTGATCAATCATCGGTCGATGCGGTGTCACTATCAGGCTTACTGTTTTTACAATGGTTAAAGCGGCAACTTGAAACTGGCAAACTGTGTTTAAATGAATCACCTTTATCATTAACAACAGAAGGCTTAATGATGAAAGATGAGGTGTTTAAATTATTTGTGGAAAAAAACCCGCAGTATAAAAATTGGCAAGCGGTGCAACGAGGATTTTTATCTTTAGGCTTTCATGATACCAGTGTGAATACCGCAGAGGTCTTATTTGCGAAGTTTGGTATTGTGTTACCCTCAAAAACAAGCATGCTGCATCCGGTCACAGGTCAAAAAACGTGGGTGTCTCCTTTAGAAGTCACCCATTTTATTTCAAAAGGAGCAAGGATTGCCGCATCTGAGTCGCTTGAGGCCGTGGTTTCTGTGCCAAAATTAACTGAAAAAGGGGTATGGCAACAACAAGATGAGGCCCTGTTTTTAAAGCCAGGCCAAATTCATCGTGGCTGATTATGCGATTGGTGATGTACAAGGGTGTTATGATGCATTGATGCGTTTATTAGACCAGTTTCAATTTGATTCAGCCGCAGATCGCCTATGGTTTGTGGGGGACTTAGTGAATCGAGGACCGCAATCACTTGAAGTATTACGATTTGTTTCGCAACTTTCGCTGCCCCCCATCGTCACCTTAGGTAACCATGATTTATATTTATTAGCGAGATTATTTCTTCCTGATGTGAATTGGGGCGCGGTTGATGATACACTACAGGCTGTTTTAGATGCTCCCGATGCGATGGTGTTAGGCCATTGGTTACGTCGTCAACCCATAATGTATCGTCATCCCCCCTTAGGGGTGGTGATGGTGCATGCTGGCATTGCACCGATGTGGTCGGTTGAAGAAGCGCAGAGCTATGCACTTGAGGTCGAACACGCATTGCGAGGAGAAACCATGCCATTGTTGTTAAGTCAGCTGTATGGTGATGAACCTTTCCTGTGGTCCGATTCATTACGCGGGATGGCAAGATTGCGTTGTATTACCAATTATTTTACAAGAATGCGCTTTTGTGATGCGGATGGGGGCATGTGTTTGACGTATAAGGGAACAATAGATACCGCCCCATCAGGGGTTATACCTTGGTTCGCGCATCCTCAACGTAAGATGGATGATGAAGTCGTGGTGTTCGGGCATTGGGCGGCATTGGGCCTACTTCATCCCGCACCAAATGTGTATGCATTAGATACAGGATGTGTATGGGGGCAGACGCTGACTGCGATGCGACTGCAAGATAAAGTCTTTTTTTCAGTGGAGGCATCAGGATGAAACGGGCGTGCAAGGGAATTGGAATCATCATCGGCTTATTGAGCTGTGGCTTCGTTTGGGCAAACTCACAAGCCTGGGGGCCATGGGTTGCGGCAGTAAGGCAAGAAGCCTTAGGCCAGGGGATTCGCCCCGAGGTGTTTGATGCTGCATTTAAAGATATTCATGAGCCCAGCCAGCAAATCAAACATTTTTCGAGAAGCCAACCTGAACATCGTTTAACGTATGGTCGCTATTTAAAAACACGAGTTGATGCTTATCGCGTTACAATGGGACGTAAACAATACTTGAAAAACCAAGCCTTGCTTGAAAAAATTGGCCAGACTTATGATGTCGATCCGTGTTTTATCGTCGCATTTTGGGGCATGGAAACCAGCTATGGGACCTACATGGGGGATTTTCCTTCAGTCAAAGCGTTGGCAACCTTAGCGTATGATTCGAAGCGACCTGAGTTTTTTCGGCATGAGTTATTTTTAGCGCTACGTATTTTAAATGAAGGGCATGTATCTTTAAGTCAGTTTAAAGGCGAGTGGGCAGGGGCGTCAGGTCAGCCTCAATTTTTACCGTCTAGTTTTTTCAAATACGCGGTTGATTACGATGGAGATGGTCGAAAAGACATTTGGACCAGTCATCCAGATGTCTTTGCCTCGATTGCTAATTATATGAAGCAAAATGGATGGAAGGGGGGCCAGCCTTGGGCCTATCAAGTCAAATTACCGAGTTCTTTTGATCAAAGTTTGGTTGGAAAAACCATTATAAAGCCTGTATCAGAATGGGAATCACTGGGTGTGCGCTTAGAAAATGGCCAGTCTCTACCTGAGCCTCAGTTACAAGCTTGTCTGGTTCATCCAAACGAAGGACCGGTTTTTTTAGCGCTCCCGAATTATAAAATGATTTTAAGATATAACAATTCTATTTATTATGCAGGGGCAATTGGGTATCTTGCAGAGCATGTTTGTCATCGAACGTAACGAAGAGGGGATCATGAAGCACGATTCAGCTGAGTCTACACATTTTGGGTTCGAAAGCGTGTCCCCTGAGGAAAAAACACAGCGTGTGACTCAGGTGTTTGAGTCGGTAGCCGCGCGCTATGATCTCATGAACGATTTGATGTCTTTAGGGATTCATCATATTTGGAAATGGATTGCAGTTGAGCTTTCAGGTTTTCGCAAAGGCCAAACAATTCTCGATTTAGCCGGAGGCAGCGGTGATTTGACGCGTCTCATCATCAACAAAATGGCGGCGCAAGGACAAGTAATTCTCGCAGATATCAATGGCTCGATGTTATCTGTGGGACGAGAAAGGTTGTTAGACAAAGGCGTGATGCAAAATGTGGCATTTGTCCAAGCGAACGCAGAAGCCCTGCCGTTTGAAGAGCGCTCAATTGATGGGGTGATTATCGGCTTTGGGTTAAGAAACTTTACGAATCAGATGAAAGCCTTGTTATCTCTGTATCGAGTGTGTAAACCGGGATCAAAACTCGTGATTTTAGAGTTTTCTCAACCACAAAACGCATTGATTAAATCGGTGTATGATTGGTATTCATTTCAACTGTTACCGCGAATAGGAAAATGGGTCGCGCAAGATGAAGCCAGTTACCGATATTTAGCTGAGTCTATTCGTATGCATCCCACGCCTGATCAATTAAAATCCATGATAGAGCAAGCTGGTTTTGAAGATTGTCATTATCGGTTGTTTCATTCGGGTATTGTTGCCTTGCATATTGCATATAAGTATTGAGGAAGGGGTGTGATGGGTTGCTTTGGGTGTTTGTGGATGTTCATGGATGTTCGTAGGGTGGACAAAGGAGCCTCGCGATGAACTTAACATGGACTAGAAGTTGTCTGGCGACGTGTCCACCGGTGGCTCGAACCGAGTGGCGAGCTCAAGATCTAGCTCAAGCCTCTAGGAGGCTACGAGCGGTGGTGGACACGTCGCCAGGGCGTTTTCAGTTAGCGGTGAGTTTGGTGTTTGGCTCCTTTGTCCACCCTACGTTCGTGCTGTTTGAGAGGATTTAATCAATGATTCAACAGGTCCCCTTAAGGGTATTAGAAGCCGCCATGAACACTGCCCTTAGCCTTGATGAGCTGGCGGTAGAGAAATTAGCGCAATTTGAAGGAAAAACAATACGTGTGTTTGTTGCACCTCTGCATTTGACGTTTTTCATGCGTTTTTTATCAAAGAAAATTTGCCTGCTCCCCACTTATGACGGCATTTCTGATGCAGACATTCATAGTTCGCCCATGGGTCTTATTCGCTTGAGTTTGCTGCCAGCCTCCAAAGCGCGTTCGTTGTTTCATGACGGTGTGCGTATTGAAGGTGATGTTGAACTTGCGCAAAGGGTGAAAGCGGTCATCGATGAGTTAGATATTGATTGGGAAGGACATCTTGCGCGCTTCACCGGAGACATGGTCGCCCATCATGTGGGCTCCTGTGTTCGTAGTATGAAACACATGCTGGGGCAGGCGCAATCGGCGTTGACCTTTCAGTTGTCTTCTTATCTTCGCGAAGAAAGCGGACTGTCTCCCTCAATAGAGGCTGTACACGATTTTTGTGATGAAGTGGATGAACTAAAGCTGGATGTCGAAAGGATTGAGGCGAAGATAAAAAAAGGTAGACGCACTGATGTTTAAAACAGCCCGGCAATTTTATAGACTTTTATATATCCAATATGTGTTTTCAAAATATGGGCTTGATGCCATCTTGGTTGAGTTACCGTGGTTCAGACCTGTGCGCTATGTGAAGTACTTAAATCCCTGGAATTGGTCAAAAAAAACACGATTAAAACGCGGAGATGCGATCAGGAGGGCTATTCAGGATTTAGGCCCTATTTTTATTAAGTTTGGTCAAGCCATGTCGACACGGCCAGATGTGTTACCTGAAGACATCGCCATGTCTTTGGCGCAGCTACAAGATAATGTCCCTGCGTTTGAAAGTGAACTGGCGGTAGAGAAACTAGAGGATCTTTTTGAGACACCTATTTCAGAATTGTTTGCTGAGTTTGAAGTCATCCCACTTGCATCTGCCTCTATCGCACAAGTCCATGCTGCTACATTACACGATGGACGCGCAGTCGTTGTGAAAATACTCCGTCCTGGGGTGCGTAAACAAATTACCGAAGATTTGGCAATCATGAAACGGATTGCGCATTTAATTGAACATTATTGGGTAGCTAGTCGCCGTTTAAAACCAAGTGCTTTGGTGGATGAATTTGAAACCCATTTATTGGATGAATTAGATTTAAGGCGAGAAAGTGCAAATGCAATTCAGCTAAGGCGTAATTTCCTGAATTCCACTTCATTATACGTACCCGAAGTCATGTGGGATTACACCAAAGAGGAAGTGCTGGTCATGGAGCGGATTTATGGCATTCCGGTGTCTGATCGCGCCAAACTGAATGAAGTGGGTGTGAATATTCCTAAATTGGCTGAAAAAGGGGTGGAAGTTTTTTTCACACAAGTGTTTGAAAATTCTTTTTTTCATGCTGATATGCATCCTGGTAATATTTTTGTTTCGTTTAAAGATGTCGCCGATCCTTCTTATATCTGCGTTGATTTTGGTTTAATGGGGAGTTTATCCGACTCTGATCAACGGTATTTAGCTTATAATTTATACGCCTTTTTTAATCGGGATTACCGGCGCGTAGCGCAACTGCATATTGAATGCGGCTGGGTAGCGAAAACAACAAGAGTTGAAGAATTTGAAAGTGCGATCAGGACGGTGTGTGAACCGATTTTTGAGCGCCCATTTTCGCAAATTTCCTTTGCGCATTTGGTGGTGCACTTATTTCAAACCGCAAAAAACTTTCAGATGGAAGTTCAACCCCAATTGATTTTATTACAAAAGACGTTATTAGCTGTTGAGGGTTTAGGCAAACAACTGTATCCCGATCTGGACTTATGGAAAACCGGTAAGCCCTTTTTAGAGCGTTGGTTGAGGTCGAGAGTTGGCGTCAAAGTGTTTTGGAATGAACTTAAAAGCCAGTTGCCTTTTTTAGTGGAGCAATTACCTCATTTACCCCATCTGCTATATGATGTGCTTGAAATTAATAAAACACTCGCCTTACATGTTCATCAACAGATGTTAGCGCAAGAGGCGCGACGAGAAAAGGGGATGACGCTGAGTGGTAAAGTGGCATTTGCAATGTTGATGTTGGTGGTAGGGGCAGGGGGCGCTTGGATAGCTATCAAGCGGCTGGGATTGTGATTGGACCGGGTGTCTGGGTGTCTGGGTGTCTGGGTGTCTGGGTGTCTGGGTGTCTGGGTTTTTGGGGATGTTTGTAGGGTGGACAAAGGAGCCCAACGATGAGTTTCCAGGGTTGCTCTGAGCTTAAGGGCGACGTGTCCACCGGTGGCTCGGGCTTATCTACAACGCTCCGAGCCACCGGTGGGCACGTCGCCAGGGGGTTCACAGCGGCTCGTTAGCTTAGTGCGTGGCTCCTTTGCACTCTGCAAACATCCACAAGCACCGTACGTTTAAATATGAGCAGGAGAGCAATACCATGGGAATCATCGGAAACAGCCCAGTATCATTACTATTGATTCTTTGCATTATCTTAGTATTATTCGGCACAAATAAAGTAAAGCAAGTCGGAGCAGATTTAGGTGAAGCCTTGAAACAATTTCGTCGGGCCATCCGTGAGGATGAGGACAAAAGCGAATGATTTCTTTTTCAGAAGTGCTCGTTGTTTTTGTTGTCGCACTTGTTGCCTTGGGCCCGAAACAGTGGCCTCGTTTGATTTATCACATGGGGCAACTGGCCTTAAAATTATCAAAACGACGAGAGCAATTAACCGTATTTTGGACGCAGTTTTTAGCTGAGCAACGTTTAATCGATAATCAACGTCAAGCAACGCGAGCTGCAAAAAACTATCAACAACAGGAACAAAAACATGAATAAACGCTACTTGGCATTTTTGGAAACGCAGTTAGGGACGTTGCGTGAACAAAGTTTGTATAAAACCGAGCGGGTGATAGAAAGTCAGCAACAAGCAGTGATCTCATTGTCTGGTAAGCCTCAAGTTAACCTGTGTGCGAATAATTATTTGGGCTTGGCGAATGATCTAGAACTCATTGAGGCGGCTAAGGAAGGGCTTGATCAGTATGGTTACGGTATGGCATCAGTGCGATTTATTTGTGGTACGCAAACCCCTCATCATCGACTTGAAAAAAAATTAAGTGAATTTTTAAGAAAAGATGAGGTCATTTTATATTCTTCTTGTTTTGATGCCAATACAGGGTTATTTGAAACCTTGCTAGGAGAAGAAGATGCGGTGATCAGTGATGCCTTGAATCATGCCAGCATCATTGACGGGATTCGTCTATGTAAAGCAAAGCGTTATCGTTATGCAAATAACAATATGGTAGAGCTGGAGTCACATTTAAAAGAAGCGCAAGGCGCACGTTTTCGCTTGATTGCCACGGATGGTGTCTTCTCCATGGATGGCACTTTAGCCAATTTACCGGCTATTTGTGAGTTGGCCAACAAGTATGATGCGTTAGTGATGGTAGATGATTCACACGCTGTTGGTTTTATGGGCCCGACTGGCCGTGGCACACCGGAGCATTTCGGGGTGGAACATGAGGTGGATATTATCACAGGGACATTGGGGAAAGCCTTGGGTGGCGCGTCTGGTGGGTACACGGCTGCATCTGCACCTATCATTGATTGGCTACGACAACGCTCCAGGCCTTATTTATTTTCAAATACATTGGCCCCGGTGATTGCCCATACGTCGATGGTGGTATTAGACAAACTCACTGAAAATAGCGAGTTAAGAACTAAATTATTTAAAAACACCGTGTATTTTCGAACTCAAATTGAAAAATTAGGATTTCAGGTGATTCCGGGTAGTCACCCTATTGTGCCTATCATGCTGGGTGAAGCGGTTATTGCGGTGAATATGGCGGCTAAATTATTAGAAGAAGGTGTTTATGTCACTGGGTTTTCATATCCTGTAGTCCCTATGGGGCTTGCGCGCATTCGTACGCAATTGTCGGCTGCGCATGATTTGAGCGAGCTTGAGAGGGCGGTGGCTGCATTTGAAAAAGTGGGTAAAGCATTGGGGGTGATATAAGCATGAAAGCATTAGTCAAAGCAAAGCGGGAAAAAGGCATTTGGATGCAAGATGTTGAAAAACCCACCTATGGTGTGAATGATGTCTTGATTCAAATTCATAAAACAGCCATTTGTGGCACAGATATTCATATTTACCTTTGGGATGAGTGGGCTCAGGCAACCGTGCCCACCCCGATGGTGATTGGACATGAATTTTTTGGTGAGGTGGTTGCCATTGGCAGTGAAGTCAATGGGATTAAAGTCGGTGATCGTGTGTCTGGTGAAGGGCACTTAACCTGTGGCTACTGTCGAAATTGTCGTGCTGGAAAAAGACATTTATGTCGACGTACCCTTGGAGTCGGTGTGAATTCACCCGGTGCTTTTGCAGAATATTTAGCCATGCCTGCAAGTAATGTGGTGGTGTTGCCTGCGCATATTCGTGCGGAAGAAGCAGCTATTTTAGATCCGTTTGGCAATGCGACCCATACCGCATTATCGTTTAATTTAGTGGGTGAAGATGTCTTGATTACAGGGGCTGGCCCGATTGGCATCATGGCCTGTGCGATCGCAAAGCATGCGGGTGCTCGCTATGTGGTAGTGACGGATATTAATCCTTATCGTCTTGATCTAGCTAAGACCATGGGAGCCACACGTGCAGTCAATGTTCAACATGAATCGTTGCAAACGGTGATGAGTGAACTTGGTATGCTTGAAGGGTTTGATGTCGGACTAGAAATGTCCGGAAATCCTGCTGCATTTAACGAATTACTCAATGCGATGAATCATGGTGGCAATGTGGCGTTATTAGGTATTTTGCCTAAAGAAACGCCGATTGATTGGAGTTTGGTGATTTTTAAAGGATTGGTGATGAAGGGCATTTATGGTCGCGAAATGTATGAGACCTGGTATAAAATGCTGGCGATGTTGCAAAGTGGATTAGACTTGTCACCGATTTTAACGCATCGGTTTCCTGTTTCTTCTTATCTAGAAGCATTTGAAACCATGGCATCGGGCCAGTCTGGAAAAGTAATATTGGAGTGGGTATGAGTCAGTATGTTTTTACAATGAATAAAGTGAGTAAAATCGTTGATAACCAACGTTTTATTTTAAAAGATATCTCATTGAGCTTTTATCCTGGCGCTAAAATTGGGGTGTTAGGTTTAAATGGCTCAGGGAAATCCACGCTTTTAAGAATCATGGCGGGGATTGATACAAATTATCAAGGTGAAGCCAGAGCTCAACCGGGCATTAAAATCGGTTATTTACCTCAAGAGCCACAGTTAAACCTAGAACAAACCGTGCGTGACGTCGTTGAAGAAGCGGTTGCTGACATTAAATTAAAATTAGCACGCTTTGATGAAATCAGCATGCGGTTTTCTGAGCCCATGAGTGATGAAGAAATGACGGTTTTGCTTACCGAACAAGGCGAATTGCAGCACGACATTGAAGTCGCCAATGGCTGGGATTTAAATCGACAGCTGGATATTGCAGCGAATGCGTTACAACTTCCAGATTGGGATATGAAAATTGGGGTTTTATCGGGCGGCGAACGGCGACGAGTGGCTTTATGTCGATTATTGCTGTCACATCCTGATATGTTGTTATTAGATGAGCCCACGAACCATTTAGATGCCATGAGTGTCGCTTGGCTAGAGCGTTATTTAGAAGAATTCCAAGGTACCGTGATTGCGGTGACGCATGATCGTTATTTCCTGGATAATGTGGCGGGCTGGATTTTAGAATTAGATAGAGGCGAAGGCATTCCTTATGAGGGCAATTACTCTGCCTGGTTAGAGCAAAAAAATGCGCGTCTAGACTTAGAAGCCAAGCAACAAGGCGCATTAGATCGCGCAATTAAAGCAGAGCTAGAATGGGTTCGCGCCTCACCTAAAGGACGACATGCGAAAAATAAAGCACGTTTAGCACGTTTTGAAGAAATGAATTCAAAAGAATTTCAAAAGCGTGAAGAGACCAATAGTCTTTATATTCCACCAGGAGAGCGTTTGGGTGAGCTGGTGATTGAAGGAAAGCAACTGAAAAAAGCCTTTGGTGATAAGCTGTTGATGGATGGATTTGATTTTAGTCTTCCTAAAGGGGGCATTTTGGGCATTATCGGGCCCAATGGTGCTGGAAAATCAACGTTTTTAAAGATGTTAACCGGTGTCACCCAGCCTGACTCTGGTGAGATTCGTATTGGTGATACCGTGTCACTAGGCTTTGTGGATCAAATGCGCGATGCGCTCGACCCTAAAAAAACAGTGTGGCAGGAAATTTCCGATGGGCTTGATCTGATTCAAATTTCGGGTTATCAAACCCCTTCCAGGGCCTATGTGAGCCGCTTTAATTTTAAAGGGGTTGATCAGCAAAAATTAGTGGGTCAGTTATCAGGCGGAGAGCGCAATCGAGTGCATCTGGCAAAATTATTGAAGCAGGGCTTTAATGTCTTGTTATTGGATGAGCCGAGTAATGATTTAGACGTAGAAACCTTACGTGCATTAGAAGAAGCCTTATTGACGTTTCCGGGGTCTGCCATTGTGGTGTCGCATGATCGCTGGTTTTTAGATAGAGTTTGCACCCACTTAATGGCGTTTGAAGATGATGCAACGGTCGTCTGGTTAGAGGGTAGCTATGCAGACTATGAAGCGGATCGTAAAAGACGATTAGGTGAAGATGCATTGGATCCTAAACGGATTAAATATCGGCGTTTAAAAGATTAATTTGGAGAGTCACAAGTGAAAAGTGTGTTTTTTGGGATCATAGCAGCAGTATGTTTAGGGTTGACCGGGTGTGTTGAATACGATCCGTCTACGTATGTTATCGATGATTATGGGGTGAGCCACCATTCGGTTTATTATACAAAAGATAAACGCGGACGCGATTATTTTCCGGAAAAAATTAAACCAACGGGTCATCGTTTGTTTGTGTTTGATCCAAAGGCATATGCTTGGGCGGCTTATGATGCCTATGGCCATAGGCGGATGACAGGAGGGGCTTCAGGCGGCGCTGATTATTGTGACGACATCAAAGGTCCATGTCGAACGGTTACGGGTATTTTTCGGATGTACAATAAACGTGGGATCAGTTGTTTCTCTAAAGAATTTCCCCGAGAAACCTCTGGCGGAACAAAAATGCCTTACTGCATGTATTTTCACCAAGGATATGCGATTCATGCCGGCTTTGAAGTGCCCTACGCCAACAAAAGTCATGGCTGTATTCGCGTGTTCCCAAGTGCCGCTAAATGGCTGAACGAAGAATTCATGCAACACGGCACTCAAGTCTTGGTGTTATCTTATACCGATGAAAACGGCAACGATAAAACAGAACCAGGCGGCGCTTGATTTAGCAAATCAAAAGGTGCGCTGATCTATCATTCTGACTCGATCAGTCCCCTCTCCCGCGCGAGGAACATGTATAAGACTCATATGTTGAACGCGGGGGAGGGCTAGGGAGGGGGTTACAAGGTGCCTCCCTTTCACCGAGATGCCCGTAACGAAGGACTACTCATGCTCTTCAAGCACATCAGCACCATTTAATAATAAAAGTGCAAACGTGACGGGAAAAAAAACAATAGACCATAAATACAACCACACATAATCCCCATGATACCGTAGAAAATATCTTGAGTTCCCTGTTAAAAAAGAAGCCTTTTGCATTAATAAAACCAATCCAATCGGAAGCCAAATAATCACAAATAAAATTAAAATAATTTTATTTCCATCATATCGAAAGGGATAGGCAACTTTCTTTTTTGTGCTTTTTTTACGTTCACCCATGGTAAACTCCAGTAAATTTTTGTACACAAAGTAAGTGTAGCTCACTTTGCATAATTTTTATTTAATGTATTTTTTGTGTAACTCCCCACGTCATCCCGAGCGCAGCGAGGGATCTCCTTGGTGTGGCACGAATTAAATAAATAATGTAAAAAAGACTTGAAAAAATATGCAGTTATGATCAAATAGGTGCATGAAAAAATCTAATCCAACAATTG
>JAPLRL010000024.1 GCA_026399205.1 Gammaproteobacteria bacterium | reverse complement strand
TGAGACTCAAAACCAGAAACATCCTTGTTCACTTGCAGTTTATCCATTCATTTAAAAAACAAGTGGATAAACCAATTGTATGTTATATGTCAATTAATTTATTCAATATCGTGCCACATCAAGCACCCTCATCCCCAACCCCTCAAGGGAGAAGGGAGCAGATTGCACTAACTGGCTAACTTCAGTTCAAATCAAGCTGGGACAGCCCTGCCTCCGAGTCCTTATAGTTAGGTGGTGTGCGGCGCTTGAATCAAAAATGGAGTCTTTCATGGTCTGATTCACCCTCGCCCTCATCTTCATCCTTAAGATCAGACTCATCAGATAATCCACCTGAGCGAGGGACAGAATCAGTATCAAAATGACTTTCACCTTCTCGCTCTTTTTCTTCAGGAAGCGAATCACGATATTGCTTTAACTGGGAAGATAACATTGAGAGCGATACCTGCTTGTTGTCGAGGCATTGTTTAGAGGTCTCTGTTGCAATGCTTGATTGAAGTTGCGGTGGAAGTGAGCGGAGGATGGATGGCGTTAAGACACTTTGAACGTCTACGCCACCACAAAAAACACTGCGAATCTTCTCTGGAAAGCATAAAATTCTTTTCAACGCGAGATTATCTTTCTCTTCAGCGGTTAATGTGGATGAAAATTCTCCAACCTCGTCCACGAGATAGCGTAACTGGTCTGAAGCGATGGATTCTGGCTGTTTCTCGAGGAACGCTGCGGTCTCCTCTGCGCCTAATTGATAAAGAAGACTTCCTGTGATCCGTTCTTGCTTCGCATCAAGCGGCATTGCATAACCGAAATCAATAAGGTGAACCACGCCTTGACTGTCAATGAGGACATTTTCAGGTTTTAAATCATGATGAGCATACCCATGGATGCGGTGCAGCTTATCGACCGCATCACATAATTGTATTGCAATAGACAATCTTTCTCTATCAGAGACATCAGGATCTTCTAAAAACTCAGATAACGACTGACCTAAATAGTGCATGCGTGTGTAGTATTTTTTTGTGTCACCCGCTTCATCAGAATGGATGACTCTTTCGAGCTTTTCTCCTAGCGCAATCTCTAATTTTTTCGAAAGTTCATATTCTTGTTGCTGCCTCGGGGTGTTGGTCGTTTCAATTTTAACAGCGTAAAACGCGCCTACGGTTATGGGAGGAGGCTCAGTATTAATTTCACGCAACAATTTAACACGTCCAAATGCACCTTCCCCTATGATTTCACCCTCCCCAGATAGCTCATAAAGCTGATGGTCCATCATCAGAAAAGAGCGAGGAGGAGACCATTCTTTTCCATCCAGCATATAGGTTTTTTTTCTGGAAATTTTGGTTTCTTCAGGATGTTGTTCAAAATAGGCTACAGCTTTCGCACAGTCTTCATAGAAGCTATCTGTTGTAGAAAAGTATTCCATAGCGCACTCCTGATATTACTCTGCCATTATGGTGTATTATAGCACAAAGCATCCGAGCCGCGACCGTCAGGGAGCGGAAGTTTTGGGGGCGAGTTGCATCATAAAGAATGTTACCCAAAGCAGGAATTTTTTGATTCGTTGCATCATAAATAATGTTACCGAACATAAAAAAGGGACATTTTTATGGGGAAGCTTTCGATGGAACTTTATTTGGACAATGTGGTAAAG
>JAPLRL010000031.1 GCA_026399205.1 Gammaproteobacteria bacterium | reverse complement strand
TCGCTCGGGGCGCCTCGAGTACTTCAGGCGGTCCGAGTGACCGGTGGACACGTCGCCTTTTGGGTTGTGGTAATCGATAACTTCTGCGTTAGGCTCCTTTGTCCACCCTACCGCATTACACTTCGAAAGAACATGTTACGGCTCTGTACTTCAAATGAACACGTAGGGTGGACAAAGGAGCCCACGATGAATTTTCAGGTTACTGCACGCTTTCGGGCGACGTGCCCACCGTCGCTCGGGGCGCCTCGAGTACTTCAGGCGGTCCGAGTGACCGGTGGACACGTCGCCTTTTGGGTTGTGGTAATCGATAACTTCTGCGTTAGGCTCCTTTGTCCACCCTACCGCTTTGTGCTTTGAATGAAAACAATAAAACTCGGATTAACATCCTGTATTTTTCGGATTAGTGGTGTGTATTTCTCGGATTAAGGCTATACTCTTAGTAGGCATTCTGCTGGAGGTGTGCATGTATTCAAGACGTCTAGAGCCCTTATTAATTGAGTTTCTCAACGAATTTCGCGTGATTTATCTCACCGGCCCTCGGCAGGCTGGGAAAAGCACCTTGGTGCGTTCGGTTGCTGCATTGACCGGCATGGACTATCTCACCTTGGATAATCAAGCCATTCTTGCCGCGGCACAAAACGACCCGCATGGATTTATTCAGTCTATAGGTGACCGAAAAGTTGTCTTAGATGAGTTTCAGTATGCTCCACAGCTCATTCTTGCCATAAAAGAAGCGTCCGATGCATTATCCCCTCAAGACAAAGGAAAATTCATCTTAACCGGCTCTGCTGATATTTTTCGCTCCGCAAAAACACAAGAAGCACTCCCCGGACACATGGCTCGATTAGAGCTTTATCCGTTGGCACAGAGTGAACTTCATCCTGCATCAAACAATATCATTGATTATTTGATAGTAGGCAATTTTCAAAGCCAAAAAACACCGCTCATGACACGCGAAGCTTTAGCTGGCATAATTTTACAAGGGGGTTATCCTGAGGTTCAAACCAAAAGCCCGCGCGCCAAGCAAATGTGGTTTCGATCTTATCTCGAAGGGCGTTTGTGGAAAGATTTTGAAACACTCTATGCAGCGCGCGGTGATTACCACTCCAGGTTAGCGGCATTGGTGCCCTACTTGGCAGGATTAAGCGGTAATTTATTAAAATATGCACATGTGGCCAATGATTTAGGGCTCGACGACAAAGTGGTACGAGCTTATACCGAAATTTTAGATTTAATGTTTATCGTCAAGCGCCTCCCTGCTTATTTAAAAAACAAAGCTAAACGTCTGGCAACAACGCTGGCTAAACTACACATGGTCGATACAGGGCTTGCGTGTTTTTTATTGGGCTTACACACGGAAGATCAAGTCTTAATGAGTCATTATTACGGGGGTTTATTAGAAAACTTTTTAGTCATGGAGTGTTTCAAACAAGCCACGTGGTCAAAAACATGTGTTGAGCTCTATCATTTTAGAGACACCCGTCAAAAAGAGGTGGATTTAGTTTTAGAACAACCAAACGGCCAGATCATTGGCATTGAGATAAAAGCCTCTTCTTCAGTCAATAGCGCTGATTTTAATGGCCTAGTCAGTCTTGCTGAATGTTCAGGACATCGATTTGATCGTGGAGTCTTGTTTTATTCAGGACAAAACATATTGCCGTTTAAAATAGGCGAGCGGATATTTTACGCATTACCAATAGCCAGTTTGTCATTGTAGGGTGGACAAAGGAGCCCACGATGAATGTGCAGGTTACTGCACACTTTCGGGCGACGTGCCCACCGTCGCTCGGGGCGCCTCGAGTACTTCAAGCGGCCCGAGTGACCGGTGGACACGTCGCCTTTTGGGTTGTGGTAATCGATGGCATCGGTGTTTGGCTCCTTTGTCCACCCTACCGCGCTGTGCTTTGAATGAATGTGTTGCGGCTCTGTGCTTCGAATGAACGCATTACCGCACTGCACTTCAAATGAACGCGTAGGGTGGACAAAGGAGCCCGCGATGAATTCGCAGGTTACTGCGCACTTTCGGGCGACGTGCCCACCACCGCTCGGGTCTTTTCGAGCACTTCAGGCGGTCCGAGTGACCGGTGGACACGTCGCCTTTTGGGTTGTGCTAATCGATAACTTCTTCGTTAGGCTTCTTTGTCCACCCTACCGCTTTGTGCCTTTTATCAATCAAACAACTCAAGTCCAAAGATCATGCCGAATTTTAATAAGACGAATCAACATTGCAGTATCTTCCTCGTCTTGATCTTCTTCCATTTTATGATAAAAAACACTCTTAACTAAACGCACTTTGACAAATTAACACGTAGCATGCTTAAATAAGCGCTTTAAATTTGTCAATTTAAGGACATCATGGATATTCGAAAGGTTATTGATACATTAACAGACGCTAATCGTCAATATATTATGCAGCAAATCACGCGATTAGGTGTGAGCGGATTTTTGGCTCAACCCTATGTTAAAACGCTTGTTCAGCAAGTCATTAACCGTACGGTCACTGAAGGCATGCGTCAAAGTGCAATCGACATGTTATACCATGAGGGTCAACCTACAGCATTGTTTTGTGAGTTAGCAGCACAACGGTTGATGTTAGCGCCACGACTGGTGTTTCTAAAACCCGCTGTGTTTTCTTTGCCTACAGCTCTCTTAGACCCCACGCCACAATTTTCGCTTATGCTTGTTACGTTCAAACCTTTAGACCCAACTGCCCTCAAGAATATGCGAGTCGCATGTATCGTGGAGCAGTTTGAAACTATGCAACCCATTAATTTAGAAGCCTTCGTTCGTTTCATTCCTCCGCTGAGCATAGAAGAACGACGATTTGATTTAAACCTCTCGCCAAGGATGGTTGACGAGTTAGCAGAACCAAGACGTCGCCGATATATTGATCGCAGTACCGTGCAAGACGCACCATTGCCATTATTATTACAAGACGCGCCCCACCGCTCACGCCCTTATGTGGATCGGCCATTATCAGAATCGCGTCTGAGCTTTTTGGTCCAATTGCGCAAAACTGAACCCACTCAACCAGCGCAGTTACTCATCAAGGCTGCACCTGAGAAACAGGCAGATCCAGTGGTTGTTCAGGCTACTAAATCTAAACCTGTCGTTATACCGCAACTTAGTTTTCACAAAATAACACCCGCTTCTGCTGGAGAGGCATCAACTGCACCGGCTCCAACACGTCGTCGTTAGGACAACGCTCGATCAATCCGAGCCGCGACCGTTAGGGAGCGGAAGTTGGTCGAGCTTAATATAGCGCTTAACCAACTCATTGAGCACCGGCCAAACCACGCTATTGGGTGCGATATATTCGTGGTGCCCTGCAAAGGGAACCACGACCAAGGTGGCGTCATCTGCTGTTGCTTTTGCGCGCTTCATGTACCACTCACTGAGCTGCGTGGGCACGACGCGATCGGCGTCTCCTGAAATTAAAATTTGCGGTACAGCAATCGGTAGCATTTCCATCGGAGAAGTTTCAGCATAACGCGCATCTGTGATGTTGCCGTGATTAACGCCGAGAAGCCCGCCAATGACATCTGCACCACAAATCTTTTCGGCCGCAAGACGTGTCACTTTTAAATCGACAACCCCGCCTAAAGACACCGCGGCTTTTAATTTTAAAGGATGCGGACGATATAACGGACTGGTTAATGGCAATTTATCGCGCGCAGCCAACCACAAGGCCAATTGTCCACCTGCGGAATGTCCCATCACCATTACCCGAGTTAAATCTAGGTGATATTTTTCTGCAATGTGCTGTAAATAATCTGCAGCATGCGCTACATCCAAAAACGTCCCCGGAAACCCGGCGCCCTCTTGGCCCAGTTGCCGATATTCAATATTCCAAGTCGCGACCCCAAGGGACGTTAATGCATCTGACAACGGCTCGGTATTTTGTGCGTCCACCTTTAACGCAGCTAACCAACATCCGCCATGAATCAGCATGACCACAGGAAAAGGCCCCGGCCCTTTAGGAAGCCGTAAATACCCAAATGCTTGAGAATGCGCATCATACGCTAAACGAACCAAAGGCTCTGAGCGATGCAATGCATTCACATCGTGAACATTAAATAACCAGGGTGATTCTGCGGCAAACGCCACCATCCAACAACTGACCAACCCGACTATCCATCCCAACTGCATATACCGTTTCACGTTGTGCTCCTTGTTGTGTGTCAAAAGCATACTAACATCAAATGTGCGATCGTAACTACACGCACGTCATCCCGAGCGCAGCGAGGGATCTCCTGTCACCAGGTGGGGGTGATTGACACGGCGAAAGCGCAGCCTGAGGTGAGGGAAAAAACGATGCGGAATATGTGGGTGACATCGCACTCCGCACCGCATCTTCCCCAACTGACGGACTTTTTCTTGAGCTGCTTTCTTCAGATACAATCGAAAAAAGGCGGCTGGTTGATTTTGGCATGGGGAGAGTGTTTTCCTCTCGGTATGGGCTTCGCTGTAACCAGCAGCTGGGTAGCTGACTGAGGGGCCGAATCCGTGGCGTGCTTACTTCCTTACAGGCATCATACACCCCCGACTCGAAATTGATAAAAATCTCTACTAACTTCGCTTTCGCGTCAACCAAACTCATGCGCAGGTCAGGCTGATGAATCGACATACGCGTCAACAGCGCTTCTATGGCCCGCAAGGCAGATCTAGGTAAATCCGCAACAGATAGCGCATGATGGAAATTCATATGGCACGCATAGTCTATCCCTTGACCAAACACACCCAACCCTGATCGTCGTTGTTTTAATTTAACACCCAACACAAGACCCATCACGATCGCAACAGAAAACGTATCAGACTCTTGATGCGCAGGTAAGCCAAAAAGCTGCTCCGGCGCTACGAAAACATGCGTGCCTTGAAACTCTCTTTCTTTTAAGCAATTTTCGTCATTAGCCTCATCCTCCAAAAAACAGGATAACCCAAAATCAATAATCCCCACATGAGGCATGCGTTTGTTAAATTGCACCATGATGTTGGTCGGCTTAATATCTCGATGACACACCTTGAAAGCATGCACAATTTCGATGAGCTCATCTAACATCGCTAAACTCAACATAAAGCGTTCAGCTACCGATAAGGTCGGACCACGTTCCTGCAAAAACTGCATTAATGTGATCCCTGGCAATTTTTCCATCACCAAATAGGCGTAATTATTCACCACGGTCATCGGCTTACAACGTAACCGCGTAGGCAAACGATGTAGCGCTTTTTCAACACTTGAAAAACGTGCTTCATCGGCGACTTTAATCACCCGCGATGTCCGCAAAAATATCAGTCGATATTCCTCGGCCTTCAGGGTCCCTAAGCTCACATAAACAATACCCTGCCCACCTTTAGCCAATGGATTTTTCACATCAAATATTTCAAATCCATGCCGACCATCTGCTAAGCCCCACCAAATGAGTGAATATTTAACTCGAAAAGGGCCAATGTCTTCATCATGATAGGCGTCATGTTGAGAAATCAATTTAGCATTAACCGCCTGAAACGTGCGGATTAAGTGAGGAGCATATTCTTCGGGTATGTTCGTTGGATCAATCTCAAGCATCGTGCTAAACCTGTGGTTTTTCATTTTTTTATATTACAATATTGTCATCCTCTCGTCATGCGTCGGTAAAAGATAGGATCTTATAATGACCACCTGGGCTGATGTCTTAGACACTGAAAAAGCAAAACCCTATTTTCAATCTATTTTGCAATTTCTTGAGCAAGAAAGGCGCGCAGGAAAAGTGATTTACCCCGCACACCAAGACCTCTTCAGTGCATTTAAAGAAACACCTTATGCCAACGTCAAAGTGGTCTTGTTAGGGCAAGATCCCTATCACGGCCCAGGACAAGCGCATGGGCTTTCGTTTTCTGTGCAGCCGGGAATCAAACCCCCACCTTCTTTGAAAAACATGTTTAAAGAATTAAATACCGATTTACAACTCCCCATTCCCACGCACGGACATTTAAAAAAATGGGCCAATCAAGGCGTATTATTATTAAACACCGCATTGAGTGTTGAAGCAAGTCAGCCCCAGTCGCATGCCAACATAGGCTGGAGCACATTCACAGATCAAGTGATTCGCAACCTCAACGCGTATCCAACCCCACTCGTTTTCTTGTTATGGGGCGCTCACGCCCAAAAGAAGAGTGAATTGATTGACGAGGCGAAGCACCACATATTAACCGCAGCACACCCCTCTCCATTTTCGGCATATCGTGGTTTTCTGGGATGTCGTCATTTTTCTAAAGCCAATGCGTTTTTAGCTTCAATTGGTCGTGAACCGATTGATTGGGGGTTATAAAAGGTATACACACATCTTTAGTTTTACTCCGATCCGCCCCCTCTCCCGCGCTAGAGGTTTGAACAGTATATTGATGTCCTTCGCGGGGGAGGGTTGGGGACACTGCCATTAAGTTAAGGAAATGTTATTGATTTCCCTGTAATTTTTTTAGAATCTCTGCATTTTTACAAGGATGTAGAGATGTTAAAATTAGTACAAGCAATCAAGTTAG
>JAPLRL010000006.1 GCA_026399205.1 Gammaproteobacteria bacterium | reverse complement strand
GAGTTCGCTCTTGGGTTGTGTACTATCAAAATCAGCATTTGATACCAGAGGATCGGATCCAGCAGTTGTTTATGGATATGTATAAGCTGCCTATAGCGACGGCTTCTATTGCTACATTTAACAAAGTTGCCTATGAGCAATATGCAATCATTTTTATAGCAATCAAAGTTAAGATAGAGTACATCGCCATTAATGACGGAGTGCATCGTTGTATGGCGTTATCCGACCACTGACGTTGTGTTTCAACGCCAAGGTGCATTCTGGTCTCAGCAAACGTGACTTCAATGTTCCACAATATAACGTTACCAAACTGGTTTATTATGAAATTTTCAATGACATTCAATTGGCTGCTGCTCGAGAGAAACGGCTGAAGGAATGGAAAAGACAATGGAAAATAGATCTGATTCAAAAAATGAACCCTGATTGGCAAGATCTATACCACAATATAATTCAGTGAATGGGCCCCGCGGTCTTCGCCGCGGGCGATTCGGCGGTGGGGATTTTTCATAAAGTCGAGTTAACTTAACTTATAAAGAAAATATATCAAATTATCTTTTCTTAGTAAAGTTTACAAAGAAAAGATAAAATCTTGATGCCATTATGCCAATTAGCACACTCTCTAAGCACTTGCAAAATATATCATGAACTGATATATTTAATATATGAAAGATGATAATACACTTGAAAATCTTCTTGATCTTGATGGTATCAAGATGGTTATAGATGAAAAACTTGGTCTGTGGGTAAAGTTTGAGGTATCCATAACGTCTTTGTCAGTCAGGTCAAATGGGATACGTTACTCATTAAGTCTCCATGATCAGTATGGTCGTCGTATAATTGGATTTGATAATGCACATGAGGTTGAGTATGGTGCTAAACGCTTGGTTTCACCAAAAAGGATTTTTGATCATTGGCACGTCGATGAGCATGACAAGGGACAACCTTATCACTATGTGAATGCGGGTAAATTAGTGGAAGATTTTTGGGTGGGAGTAGAAAAGCGATTAACACTGCTAAAGGAGAATGAAAAATGAGCACACAACATAAAGTAGCTATCGTTGGTGTCATGTCCCTTGATGATTTTAAAAAACATACCATTGCTATAGCGAAAGGTGAGTATAAACCTAAAAAAGATGATCCTAAAATATGGTTTAGCTCCATAAGATCCTTGGCTCATGTTCTTTCTGAGGAAAATAGGCATTTATTGAAACTGATTATTGAACAAAAGCCAAAGTCTGTATCTGAGCTTGAACCCTTAACGGGTCGCAAGGCAAATAATCTGTTACGTACTTTGCGTACAATGGAGCACTACGGCTTTGTTACCCTTAACAAAAGCACCGAAAAAAGCAAGGGTCGAAGTCCGCTGATTCCACAGGCCCTCTATGATATGGTGGATATAAAATTGAATTTTTGTTTTGCTTGATTAGCCATGGGTATAATTAATTCGACGTAAGTTTTCGCGAACAAATTGGCTAAACATTGAGCCAACCGGTTTTTGCTAACCAGCCAAACATGCGATCTTAGGCAAGAATTTGTAAACCATATTTTTTTACCATGGCTAACAACTTAAGAGCCATCCCACTAGGGTGTTTTGCCCCTGACTCCCATTTTTTTACTGTTGACTCACTTGTATTTAAATAGCGAGCGAATACAGGTTGACTTACATGGTTTTTCTCTCTAATTTTCTTGATCTGCGTTGGATTCATTTCGGGGGTGACAATCAGGCAGGAGTCATCAAAGTTTCGCATAGTTGCTTTATCGAGAGCACCAATTTTAAATAGCGCGGAGGCTGAAGAATGTATTGCCTCAAACGCGTCACTTTTAAACCCACCTTCGATTTTTTTATTCATAGTTTATCTCTATTAATGATTGTTCACACACCAATTGTTTAACTTGTTTTTCGGAAAGTCCTGCATATAATTTTGCAAGTTTTCTAAACTCGTAACTCCTCAGGTTGTGGATAAGTTTTTTTTATTAGCACTCACAACGAACAAACGTCATCCTGAACGCAGTGAAGGACCTCCTGAATTTGGCTAGATCTTTGTCAAATTGAGATCCTTCGCTACGCTCAGGATGACGTACCTGGGTAGTTACCTAAACTCTAATAACTCATTATCATCAATGTTATCGCGATCTTTTTTGGCAAACATATACTCATAAATCCAAAAGCAATCACCTTTAGCAAGTATGATCGAACGGTGCTGATTATTATTGAGACGTTTTTTAAAAACGCCACCTCCTAAATCAACAGATAGTCCAGCCATTACTTCTTGAATTGCTACGTATAGCTCACTGTCGTTGATTTTTGCCTTTTTTGCAGCTTTGGCAAACCATGCAGTTTTAAATGCCCTATTTTTATCCATTCTAAATACTAGCACCTGGTGTCATAAAAAACAAGATTATAGCCATATTTTTAAGAAATAACATTATGTAGATTATCATTAAATGAGGGAGTTATCCTGAATAAAATGAGAGCAATACATCGTGGTCAAATTCTAAGATCAATGAACTCACATATTTGGGATTGTCGGAGAATCAATTTTCATTGAAACTGCATGTCCCTGCCAATAGAATCTCAGCTATTTTAAATGGCAAGCGATCCATTTCAGTCGAGACAGCATTAAGATTAGCCAAATTTTTTGGTACAACACCCGAGTTCTGGATTAATTTTCAAACGTCATTTGATGTAAATTAAGCGTTTTTTTCCCATTTAATATTTCAGAAACCCCCCTAGACTTGCTATATCTGATAGATCAGCTTACCTTTTGCGTCAAAGACTCATGAATAACAGGCGCAATAGGTTTCCAATGTTTGACCACATTGTTTATCATGTCATTTTTTTTCTCAACTAAATGTGTCATTTTAGTTTCTCCATGTCTTTTTATCATACTCTTTATGAATTAAAACGTGGCGGGTTTGTATTTTACTTGCAAGGACATCACACATAGATATAATTGAGCCCAGCCCAGCCCAGCCCAGCCCAGCCCAGCCCAACCCGAGAACTATTACATGAAAAAAAATACCACATTACCCCATTCACTACTCATCGCCTTATCACTCCCGTTCATCATTTTTCTGGTTTCCCCGTTGGCATTTTTTCTTGAAAATCACGTTGAATATGTGGCTAATTTGGGTGATGTGACCTCGTCTTTACTGGTAATTTTCTTTGGTGTGACAGGCTTATTTTTTGGGGTATTACTGATAATTTCTCGATGGCCTTTGTTGTATAGCGCAATGTCTGGCCTATTGGTTGGGCTCGCGTTGTCTGTTTGGGTGCAAAGTCAATTGTTTGTTTGGGATTTTGGTGTTTTAGATGGCCAAAAGATCGATTGGGGAAAGTGGGGTGTTTATGCCAATGCTGAGTTGGTGGTGTGGTTTTTGCTGATCGGTGTTGCGATTTCTATTGCTTACCGATCTAAAAGGGCGATTATTGTGATCTCTCAAGGGGTGGTGCTTTTGGGGGTGGGGACACTTTTTTCTATTTGGTTGAGCTCAGATTACCAGCTTAAAAATAATGCTGATAGTGTTGAAAGTAGCGTGTTTTCCTTTCACAAGACCAATAATAAAATCCTAATTGTGTTGGATTCGTTTCAATCTGATGTGTTTCAAGATATTTTACTGCAAAGGCCTGAAGAGGTTTCTTTTTTACGGGGCTTTGTTTTTTATCCTAATACGGTTGGTGGGTATCCCACGACAGAAGCTGCTCTGCCCCTGATCTTGACAGGTAAGTCTTATAAAAATGAAACTCCGGTAAAGGAGTGGATCCAGTCTAACAATAAAGTTAAAAATATTGTTGATTATTATGCGGATAAAGATTATGGCGCAGGTCTTATTTCTATGGTGGCTCCAATGGTTTTCAATGGTATTAATACAAATCCTACGCCCATAGAACAGTTTCTGAACAAAAAATGGGTTGGGCTTAGTTCGAAAAGTTTATTTATTCTCGATGGAGGTTTGTTTCGCGCGTTACCAACGACAATTAAACCGGCATTTTATGATGGAGATAATTGGTTTTTTTCTAGGCTTGCTACTGACCCTAAACTGCTACCAGGTAAACCTGGCTACGATTTAGCCTTTTTAAGGGCTTTTGAGAAACAAACACGTGTGGCCTCTGAAAGAGTTGGTGAATTTAAATTCTATCATTATGGGGCAACACATGCGCCTTCTCTAGTAAATGAGTATTTTGAGTATGAAAAAAACATGCCTGATACCAGAGCGTCCTATGTTAGACAAGCGCGCGGTGTCTTGATTCTTTTGCGCAGAAAACTTGAACGCTTGAAGACGTTGGGTATTTATGACTCAGCTCAAATCGTTGTTGTTGGCGATCATGGTAGAGGTTTTTTGCCAATGGATATGCAAGGTGCGAATGATAGCGCGGCTAATAATATTACTTCTCTTGTTTTAGGGGGGGCACGTCCGCTGTTGTTATATAAACCAAGCAATTCAACCGCACCGCTTGAGTCCTCAAACAGACCACTCCACCTAGCTGACGTGGTGTGTATTCTTTCAAATGAAGATGATGCATTTGATTGCCAGGACTATCGTTTATCTAAAGTGAGTGACAAAAGACAGAGACCTTTTCTGTATTATAATTGGACGGCTGAGTCATGGAATAAAAAATACATGCCTCCGATGACAGAGTACGTTGTGAATGGCGATGTCAGAGACATTGCCGCATGGAAAAACAATTACATTAGCTATACTGCGGGATCGGTCAAAAAATTAAGTCGATTTGCAAGTTACACACTAGGCGATCCCGTGCATTTTTCTCAAGGTGGCAATGCATCAGTTTATGTTAAACAAGGTTGGGGAGAACCAGAGCCCGATCGTCGCTGGTCAGATGGTCCGCGAAGTCGGCTTAGTTTGGATGTGAGTCAAGCAAAATCCAAGGCGTTATCTTTACGACTCCAAGCATCTGCCTTTCCAGTTAAAGGCACTCTGCCGCAACATGTTGATGTACTGGTTAATGGCCATAAGATCGCAACCTGGAAAATGCTTGGTTTGGCTTGGTATGAGGCTTCAATTCCTGCGAAAATCGTAGGAGAAGGTCAACTGGAAGTGACGTTTGTGGTAAGTCACCCTACAGCTCCTTGTGAGGTGAGCTCATCTAAGGATTGTCGTAAGCTGGGAATAGCCGCGCAAGAGTTGGTTATTTCTGAAGAGGTGACTCATCCAGTGAGCTCGGTGGATTCATTTGCGAGTTATCAACTGGGTGATCACCTGCAGTTTTCGCAGGAAGGCAAAGTCTCAGCTTACGTTAAACAAGGTTGGTCGGAAGCCGAACCTACTCACCGCTGGACAGATGGACCTCGAAGTCAGTTGAGTTTTAATGTTAATCAAGTGAAATCAAAGTCACTATCATTACGACTGTATGCATCAACGATGTCACTCGGTGGGGCTGTACCTCAACATGTAGATGTGTTGGTGAATGGTCATAAAGTTGCAAGCTGGTCGATGCTTGCGTTGGCTTGGTATGAAGCCTCTATTCCTGCGAAAATTGTAGCCAATGGAAAATTGGATGTGACGTTTATGATTGCTAAGCCTGTTGTACCTTGTAAGGTGAGCAAGTCTTTAGATTGTCGTAAGCTTGGCATTGCGGCGCAGGAGCTGGTGATTGATGTGGCGTGACAGGAGTGTGAAGTGATTGTTGGGTCGTGGCAGGGTGAAATAGTTGAGATTAACTCACCTAAGACAATAAGTGTCTACGTTGACCCCAAGCAATAAAGTGTTCGGTCAAGCCTGCAGAACCCAGAGAGTTTAAGTGATCTTTATCACGAAAAAGAAACTTGCCATTTTTAAAAGGAGAACATTTAACACTGTTCTCAGGGCATAAAATGTCAAATTGATTAAAAATATAAATATTGCTTTGCAGTGTTGCACCTTTTTCAAGTAGGTCATAAACCTCTTGAATTGCCGGAGAAATTGATGCCCTATCGATATCGCAAGCGTCATTTCCCCACCAAGAGGTGATACAGGTATTGATATGTTCGAAGGTAAACATAGGGGGTGGGCCAACAATGACAACCCGAACACCCTTTGAAGATAATATTTGCGCAAGTTGCACGACATCATCAATCCAGGTAGATAAATCCTTTACTTTTCTTTTATCACTTCTATCAAGAAAAAGACGAGAGAGCAGAACAATATCTCCAGAGTGCAGTCTGTTTTTAATCTCCTCAAAAACAATGTCGCTAGCGGAAAACGTGGCATCACGACTCAATGGAAAAGAGTGTCCCGGCATTTCGATTAAATGAATCCCTAAGCCAGTTTGATCGTGTAAAGAATAAAGTAGTCCTTGAAGATGGCCTGCGTGACTATCACCAAGCGCCCAGATCATGTTTCCATTTTTTTCCCTAGGTAAAACAGTGCATTTATCAAACATGTTAGTTGTTAAAAACTTTGTGATGCCATCTACAACACAATTTAGATCAAATCGCAAACCAGAGTGTTTAATGGGTAAAAATATAGGGGCAGTCAATTTATAAAATATCAAGGTTTTGGGATTGTGTTGTGAGAGCAAGACAAAGCATATGAGAGCGGATATCAATGATGCACTTAATCCATAACCGATAGAGAGTAAATTAATGGATGACCACTGCGCACGTCGAAGAGGGTTCTCTATAAATTGATAAGAAATTACTGAAAAAAGCAGCATCAGAGCTATTTGAAAAGGTGCAGTCCACCAATGGATACCGACAGTCCAGCGACTGATGCTCAAAACGCTCCAGTGCCATAGATAGAGTGAATAGGATATACGACCAATATATACGATTTGACGGGCAGTTAAAAAAGCGTAGACAGGGGTTCGAGGTTGTGCAAAGGCAATAAGCAGCATTGTAAGCAATACCACGGTAATGGTAGCATAAACAGAAAATTGTAGAGGGACAAAAAAAACGGCAATTATTGCACAAAAAATGACTGACAATCTTTTTTTTGTGTAGGCCTTGATGTTATCCAATATTCGTAGATTATTTAGGAAAAATGCGTTCTTGTTTTGCAAAACTAAAAATAATAAACAGCCTGCACCTAGTTCCCAAAAGCGAGTTGGCATCAAGAAAAACGCAGCGGGTTGGTTTGCTCCACTGAGAAATATAAATGCCACGAGAGAGCGAAGCGAAAGTATTGAAATTACCCAATATATATTTCGTAAACCAGAGCTAAGGCGTCTCAGCCCTGTGAACCACAGTATGAATGGAAACAACAAGTAGAACTGCTCCTCAACACCTAATGACCAAGTTTGAGTAAACACATTAACCTCAGAGGAAGCAGCAAAATAATCGTTCGCTTGTGACAGTAGGTAGAGGTTTGATATGCCAAAAAGCGCACAGATTCCCGTCGTGAGTGACGTGCCAGGTGTAGGATTAATTAACCAAATCATAAACCCGGTGAGAACAACACAGAAGACAAGAGCAGGAAGTAGCCGTTTGATGCGTTTTGTGTAAAAATCTAAAATAAAATCATTAAAACCTTTTGTCAGTTGATTCACTAGTGATAAGGATATGACATATCCTGAAATAACAAAGAAGATGTCAACGCCTAAGTAACCGCTAGGTAGAAGGTCTTTATTAAAGTGGTTGATGATAACACTGATGACAGCTAATGCTCTAAGGCCGTCGAGTTCTGGTCTATAGGGGGAAATTGAAGTCTTGCATCCGCTAGGATTTAAATCAAACTGCAAGTTTTACATCCCATGTTTGTTGAGTATTTTTATTTGTCTAATTTTGCCATTTTTCAGAAAGGTGTACAAGTTTCGATTTTAGGTTTATTAAAGAACATCAGCAAATCCACTTTTAGTTTTTTGAAACCAAAGAAACCCCAACCAGGCTACACATAAACTGACAGTAAAATAAACAAAAAACCCAGGCCACTGTGGCAATTGGCCAAAAATAACCACATTTCTTGTTTGTTCAATGATATAAGTTAAAGGGTTGATCAAGATTGCCTGCTGGAGTTTTTGTGGGAGTACGGTTGTCGCATAAAAAATAGGTGAGAGATACATGGTGACTTGTGCGATAAAGGTCATCGCAAGATTAATATCTCTTACATATACGCCAATTGAGCAAAGAAACCAGCTCATGCCCAGCGTGACCAGAATGAAAGGTATTAACAGAATAGGGAGTAGCAAAATAGTCGCATAAAGTTTCCCTAACAATAATAAACAAAATAAAGAGAGGATGACGGTATTAATGATCATCTGAAAAAGAGCTGATCCGATAAGCACCCATGGATATATTTCTAAAGGAAAAATAATTTTTTTTACAAAACCCGGATTAGTTACAATCAAGGTTGGTGCTCTGCTGATACATTCAAAGAAGAAATTAAAGTTGATGAGACCTGCGTAAATAAGGAGGGCGTACATGAGCTTATTATCTAGCCCGGCTCCAGCCCAGCGCGCACGCATAAAAATACTAAAAACGACAGTATAAAGGCTCAACATGAGAAGGGGAGATAGCAATGCCCAGAATAAACCTGCAAATGATCCGCGATATTTTGTTAAGATTTCACGCTTAGTGAGTTGATAAATAAGACCGCGGTGGAGCCATGCGATGGTAAACATTTGTGCTGGATTAGTTTTTGATTTGTAATGGCTCATTGGTGTGTAAAATTTAAAATGGCATAATGACGTATCATAACGCCATTATGCCCATTAGCACACTCTCTATTGCTACATTTTTTAAATCAACTTACCATTGGCAACAATAATCAATGAATAAACGATGCCAATAATGAAAGTGAAAAAAGCTGTTTTTCCAGTAGCTGGACTCGGTTCGCGCTTCTTGCCTGCTACCAAAGCAAATCCTAAGGAAATGTTACCCATTATTGATAAGCCATTGATCCAATATGCAGTAGAAGAAGCTATTCATGCCGGTATTACGCATATGATTTTTATTACCAACTCCAGTAAACGAGCCATCGAAGATCATTTTGATACCCATCCTGAATTAGAAGCTCATTTGTTAGAGCAGGGTAAGCACGCCTTACTTGACTTAGTGAAAAATATATCACCACCCCATATTCACTTTAGCTATGTGAGACAGAATCGTCCTCAGGGCTTGGGGCATGCCATCCTTTGCGCGGAACATATTATTGGGGATGAGCCTTTTGCAGTACTGCTGGCCGATGACTTAATTGATAATACAAAATTACACTGTCTTTCAACCATGATTGATTTATATCAAACAGAGGGGCATTCTGTGATTGCTGTTCAGCCTGTCCCTTGGGAGCATGTTCAGCAATATGGGGTGGTTCGTGTGACTGATTCGTCAAAGAGTACCTCATCTATTATAGAGATGATAGAAAAGCCACAAAAAGAGATAGCGCCTTCTAATCTAGCTGCAATTGGTCGCTATGTTTTTTCACCAGACATCTTTTCTAGTCTTCAACAAACCCTGCCAGATCATTGCGGTGAAATTCAATTGACTAATGCGATTCAGAAGATGCTGATTGAGCACACCGTTCAGGCTTATCAATTTTATGGTAAACGCTATGATTGTGGGTCGAAACTGGGTTATTTGCAGGCGACGGTGGAATTTGGGATGCGTCATCCTGAAATGGGGTCAGTATTTACTGATTACTTAAGGAGCATAGCTATGCCTGAGTGCACCACGTCATCCCGAGCGCAGCGAGGGATCTCTGTCTGCTTGTGGAGATCCCTCGCTGCGCTCGGGATGACGTAGACGGCGTTAGGTTGACGTAAGAGTATATGTACAAAAGAGAGAGTTTATGAAATTAACAGTATATGGTGCAGGATATGTAGGGTTAGTGACCTCAGTGTGTATGGCGGAAATGGGTCATCATGTCCTGTGTTTCGATATCGATGCCAATAAAATTGATAAATTGAAACAAGGGATACTCCCTATTTACGAAGAGGGATTAGAACCACTGTTACATCGCAATCAAGCTAAACAACAGATTCAATTTACTTGTGATGCAAACCTGGCAGTCAATTATGCGAATATTCACCTTATTGCTGTGGGTACACCAGCTAGGGAAGATGGTTCAGTTGAGTTAGCGCATATTGACGCGGTTGCTCGTATGATCGGTCAATTTCAGCATGACACTTGTTTAGTCATTAATAAATCAACCGTTCCACCAGGCACAGCTGAGCGTGTGGAACGCATCATTACTGAAACTGCGACACAGTTGGGTTATCACTATCCCGTGAATGTCGTTTCTAACCCTGAATTTTTACAAGAAGGCACCGCAGTTGAACAATGTATGCATCCGGATCGGATTATCATTGGTGCGAACTCAACGGCTGCAGTTGAAACCATGCGAGCACTGTATCAGCCGTTTATTAACAACGCCCCAGAACGATTTGTGGTCATGGGGGTCAGATCGGCTGAGCTAACCAAATATGCCGCCAATGCATTGCTAGCCACCAAAATCAGCTTTATCAACGAAATCAGTCAAATTGCGGAGCGTATTGGGGCGGATATTCAAGACGTTAAACGGGGTATGGCTTTGGATGTTCGAATTAATGGGGCATTTTTAAATGCAGGCTGTGGGTTTGGTGGATCTTGTTTTCCAAAGGATTTACTCGGTCTTGAGCAATTAGCGCAGAGCCATCAATTTGAGCCCCTGGTGATTTCTGCAGTGCTTCAACGAAACAGCGAGCAGCAGCAGGTTTTATTTAGAAAAATAGAAGACTTTTTTAATCATGATTTACAGGGAAAAACCATTGCGGTTTGGGGATTGGCCTTTAAACCGAATACGGATGATATTCGCAATGCGTCGAGTCAAGTGTTGATTGATGCTTTACTCAAGGCAGGGGCGACGATTCAAGCGTATGATCCATTGGCAATGGAGGCCATGAAGGTTCACTTTTCAGCACATTCTAAACAGCTTTTTTTTACCGAGTCTGCGTTGACTGCACTCAATCAAGCTGATGCCTTAGCACTGGTCACGGAATGGCCACAGTTTAAGCAAATTTCATTGCAACAAATTTACCAATTGTTAAAACAACCTGTTATATTTGATGGAAGAAATTTATTTGATCCAGATGAGGTTTTGAAGGCGGGATTTTATTATTCTGGGATGGGAAGAATACCGCTCTCTCAAGCCCTCTCATAAGGTAAAGAGACGTAGGTTGGGCCTTGGCCCAACAAAAGAATCCTGTGTTGGGCCAAGGCCCAACTTACAGCTTAAGGGACGACAATACATGCAGTTACTCATCACCGGCTGCGCCGGATTTATCGGATACCACCTAGCTCAAGCACGTCTAAAGCAAGGCGATGAGGTGATTGGCATCGATAATTTAAACGACTATTACGATGTTAATTTAAAAAAATCACGTCTTGATCAGTTAACCAGTCACCCCAACTTTAAATTTCACCAAACGGATATTTGTGATCGCGAAACCATCAACGATCTATTTTCCACACATCGTCCGCAGCAAGTGGTTAATTTAGCCGCCCAACCAGGTGTACGTTACTCTTTAGAGAATCCCCATGCGTATGTACAATCTAATATTGTAGGCTTTACCAATCTCATTGAAGCGTGTCGCTTAAATAATGTAGAGCACTTTGTTTACGCATCAACCAGCTCGGTTTATGGTGCGAATCGTTCGCCCATTCACAAAGAAAGTGACGCGACCAATCATCCGCTGAGTATTTATGCAGCCATCAAAAAGGCCAATGAACTCGTCGCGCATTCTTATTCCCATTTATATCAGTTACCAACAACCGGGCTACGGTTTTTTACGGTCTATGGCCCATGGGGTCGCCCAGATATGGCGTTTTTCTCCTTTACTCGCGACATTCTTGCAGGCCGCCCAATCAAAATTTATAACCATGGCCAAATGCAGCGTGATTTTACCTATATAGATGATATTACTGCAGGTCTTTCAAAGGTCATGGATAAGCCAGCGGTAGCCAATTCAGCCTGGTCCTTTGAACATCCTGATGCTGCAAGTGGCCCAGTACCTTATCGGGTTTATAATATGGGTTCCGGTAATCCAATGAATTTGATGAGCTATATTCAAGAAATTGAGCTTGCATTGGGCAAGGAAGCGATTAAACAATTTGAGCCGATGCAAAATGGAGACATGCTTTCAACCCACGCTTGTACCAAACGGTTCCAGACCGCCTTTGATTATGTACCGCAGGTAACAGTCAAAGAAGGGGTCGGGCGATTTGTTAAGTGGTATATGGATTTCTATTCATGAGTTTTCAACAAACATTAAATACCTTAAATATTGCCTTTAAAATGCTGATTAACAGCCGAAAAAAATTTATTGGCATGGTTGTGGGTGCAACCCTGTCTGCTTTTATTATCATGCAGCAACCTAGTATTTATCAGGGCATTAAAGATAGGTTGGTTGCCCATATCCAGTATATTACAGACGCAGATTTATGGGTGATGGATAGTAATTCAGTCGCTTTTCATCATCCAACTCCATTTCCACCAGGTGAAATTTATCGAGTTCGCAGTGTGCCGGGGGTGTTATGGGCGGTTCAAGTTTATCGAAATCGATATCCATTAATCCATCCTGAAACAGGAAAGTTGATGACATGGTCATTTATTGGCGTGGATCCAGATACCTTGATAGGACTACCCAAGACGATGCTTGCGGGCAAACGTGACTCGCTGCACCATTCTAACGCCATCATTGTTGATGGCTATAGTTTAAAACAGATGGAAACACCGTCTAAACGCACGATTAAGATAGGTGAAGAAATGAATGATGCTGTTCATACTTGGACGATCACAGGCATTACAAAACCATTGCGGACATACGAGACAGAGCCAACCGCCTATATTGCAAGTAATCACATGCCTAAATTATCAACCCTTTCCTCTTTTATTTTAGTTAAAGTTAAACCGACGTTTGATGTGCATCAGATTGCAACAGATATTCATAATAGAACAGGTTATGACGTATTGACCCCCGCTGAATTTTCAAACCGTACAACTAATTTTTTTCGCGATTCAACGCCCATTGTCATCGGTTTCATTGTGACCGCGGTGATTGGATTTTTTATTGGCATGGTGATTATGTGGCAAATATTTAGCAACTTTATACTGACTCACATCCATCAATTTGGGATGTTAAAAATGTTAGGCACGTCTAATTGGCTATTAACAAAAATGGTGCTTTTCCAAGTGCTGATTACGGGGGGGCTGGGATATTTGATGGGATTATTTTTGACAATTCTATTTGGTTTATGTTCCTACGATACCATCATAGCTTTTCGGCTCACTTGGCAAATTGCTTTGCAAGGGGTGTTAGGTACCTTGGTTGTGGTGCTATTTTCTTCTTATTTTAGTATCTTAAAAATCATTCGTTTAGATTCGGTTGAGCTATGTCAGGATTTGAATTAATGACTGATGAGATTTACTTCAAAGCGCCTACGTACCGCGGCTTGTCCGCGTTATCCAGGAGATCTCTTGATAACGCAGACAAGCCGCGGTACGTAGGTATTGACTCTCATGGAGCATGACAACGTGCCAACACTACATTGCACAGAGATTTCTAAATCCTACAAGATTGGAACCACGTCAGTGTCTGTACTTGACAACTTTTCATTGACTTTGCAACCCGGTGAAATTGGCATGTTGATGGGGCCTTCTGGGTGTGGCAAAACAACTTTACTCATGACGATGGGCGGCATATTAGCGCCCGATGAAGGATCGTGTTATGTTTGCGGGCAAGATATTTATAACATGTCTCCTTCAAAAAAAGTGGCGTTTCGTTCCGAACACATCAGCTTTCTTTTTCAACATCTTCATTTGTTTCCTGCATTATCTGCGCTTGAAAACGTTGCGTTACCATTGCTAATAGATGGTGTTGAGCCCTTGATTGCGCATGAAAAGGCTAGACTTTTGATGATGCGTCTAGGCCTTGAAATGCATGTGAAGTCTAAGTTGGATGTGTTATCCGGAGGGCAAAAACAACGCATTGCTATGGGGCGAGCCTTGATTCGCGCGCCACGTTTAATATTATGTGATGAGCCCACCAGTAATTTAGATAAAAAAAGCACCGCTCTGGTTTTTTCTATTCTTCAAGAGTATGCTAGCATTGAAGGCTGTACTTTTTTAATTTCCACCCATGATTATCGGATTATATCTTACGCAGATAAAGTCCTTGATTTCAAAGGGTTAAATGATTATCGATTAACCACAAAAAAGAAACGGAATGAAGCGAGAGTAATACATGTCTAGTCATCTATCACGCTTGTGGTTATTACCTATATTTTTTATAGGATGGTTATTTCTTCACGAGCCATTCATGTCTTATGCCATACTTAAACAAGCGCACCTAAAGCAGCTTTCTGTGCCCTTAGCGCCCCCAGCCGCTTTTGGTGAGCTGGTTGTCTCAGGTCTGATTGACGCCTCAAATGACACGACACGTATCCCACTGTTACAATCAGGCATTTTGGAAACCATGAATGTCGTCGTTGGCCAAAAAGTTAAAAAGGGCGATCTGTTATTTTCGCTAAATAGTGTGATGCCAGAAAATAATGTGAAGATCAGTCAAGTTAACCTGAAACAAGCTAAGAATGAGTTGAAAATTCAAACGCAATCTTTAGCGCATTATGAACGGCAGCTCAATCGCTTAAAAAGCATTGATAGGCGCGCCATCAGTCTTGTTGAGTTGCGAGATAAAATGCATGAAGTCAAAATGGGAAAGATACGGTTACGACAAGCCAAAAACAATGTCTCGCTTGCAAAGACAAACTTAAAAAATGCTAAAGTGGTGCTGGAGCAATTTAGAGCGTTCGCCCCCAAAGACAGCATTGTTATACAAATTAATTATCGAGTGGGTGAGTATGTGGGCGGATCACAAACGGTCGTAGTGCTGGGGGATGCCAAAAAAGTCATTGTGCGTGTTTCTGTAGATGAACGGGATATTAATCGTCTCATCCCAGATGCACCAGCATATTTTTTTAATAACGCTGGAGAAAAGGTCTTCTTGACCTATATGCAACAGGACCGATTAATTGTGCTGTCTGATCGATTAAATTCCCGTGTACAAGAAGTGTTATATTATTACGACAGAGATGCTTGCCCCGATTTCCTCTCTGGCCATCAAATTAATGTCCAGCTGACAAGTAAAGCAAATGTATGATGATTTAATGACATATGTACTAGACAACCCCCTACGCCAGCTCGAACGTAGGGTGGACAAAGGAGCCTTGCGAAGAACCTGCAGCATAGCTGGAAACGTCCAGGGCGACGTGCCCACTATTGCTTCGAGCGACCGGTGGACACGTCGCCAGAAAGCACCTAATAATCGGCAGCATCAAAGTCAGGCTCCTTTGTCCACCCTACGGTTATTGATTATTAATAGTATTGTGCCATTACTATCACTCTGTTTTATTATTTCCTCCCTTACCGGCTGCACAAGATACGTCCGACCAGATACCCCCATCCCATCGAACTGGACAACAGGAGGCGAAGCCCCCCTAACCCCAACAGACGAAACCGCCTGGTGGCGCCATTTCAACGACCCCATCTTGACTAAATTGATCGAACAAAAATCCGTCTATAATTTAAATTTAAAAATGGCTCAAGCCCGTGTCGAGACTGCTCGATCTCAATTTGCGATTGCCACAGCTCAACTCTTCCCCTCAGCCGCTTTTACAGCCTTACCACCAAACGGAACAGGGTTTAATTTGACCCAATTATTTGCTTTAAATACTGTATTTGATCCAGATATCTTTGGAAAACTCAAACAAGTTCGCAGGAGCGCTAAGGCCGCTCTAGAGGCCGAAGAAGCAGTAAGAGACTTCACTATATTGAGTTTATATGTGGAAATTGCAACCTCCTATTTAGAGCTCCGCGAAGCACAAGCAAGAGACACCATTTTGCAAGGTAACTTAGAAGGCAATAAACAAATCTTAAGTTTTTTAAATGAACGATATAAAGCAGGATTTAGCAGTTATATTAATATTGCTCAACAAGACGCATTGGTTGAGACACAGCTTGCCGAGTGGGAGTTAAATAAAGCATCAGTTACTGCAGTATTAAATAAAATCGAAGTCCTCACAGGAAAAAATCCAGGGGAATTAACAAACCTTTTACGACCCGTTAAGCCCGTCCCACAAATCACGCAACCTATTAATTTAGGTGTGCCCGGTGAATTGCTGAGTCGTCGATCAGATATTATGGCAGCCGAACGGCGTGTAGCTGCAACACATGAGAATATTGGTGTTGCAATCACCAGTTTATTCCCGCAAGCTAATCTAGGATGGTTGTTAGGGTGGCAAACTGAAACCATTACGTCGATTATAGCGTTAGTTCAAAATCCTGAATCCTCTTTCTTTGCAACGCTCAATGCTCCCATCTTTAACTTAGGCTTATACAATAATATTAGTCTTAAAAAACGTGAAAAAATAGTTGCAGTGATACAATATCGAGATATCGTCCTGCGCGCATTGCATGAGGTTGAAGTCCAATATAGTTATTGTGTGCACAACAAAGTGGGTGCGGATCATTTTAAGCATGCAGTAGATCAAAAACGGATTGTTTTAAAGCTAGCAAAAGAGGCTTATCAAAAAGGCTTATCTGATTTTAGTACTGTGCTGCGTTCAGAAGAAGATTTAAACCGCTTGGAAATGGCTTATTTACATAATATAGTGAGCTATCAAACGGCTAGGATTAATCTGTATAAGGCGCTAGGTGGGAATTTACCCCAGGTTAAAACAAAGAAAAAAGATCGACGTCATTAATCAAGGGAGTGAGTGCGAGTGACAAAACGGATGATGTTTTTCTTAGATTGTTTTCCACAAAAAACGGAAACGTTTATTCATAATGAGCTTATTGAGTTAAAAAAGAAGAACATTGATTTTTATGTTATTTCGTTAAGATCAGCACCCTCACAATGGGTGAGTGATCCGGTTATGAAAGATATCCTTGAGCACCAGTTTATGTGTCTAGGATGGCGTGTTTGGCTGCGAGGGGTTGTAAAAGGGCTGTTACAACCAAAACAGTTTTTCGGGCATCTGTATTGGATTTTAGGATTAAATCATAAAAACTGGTTATGCCGCCTTCGCGTTGTGACTTCGCTTTTGGCTGCATATGGAATGAAAGAGACGGTTTCAACTAAAAAAATTGATTATTTTCATGCGCATTTTGCCTCATATCCCACAGAAGTGGTGATGTGTTTATCGCGTATCACAGGGATTCCTTTTGGTGCAACTTGGCATGCGTTTGATATTTATCGGGATGCCAATATTTTATTAGAAAAAATATGTTATGCAGAACAAATTATCACGTGTACGCAATATAATTTAGATCACCTTAAGGCGTTATCTGCCAGTGCGCCTGCTCATCTCATTAATCTCAAAAAAAACTATCATGGTGTGGATTTTAGTCATTTACCTGAGCCTCAAGTGATTGAAGAACAGACTCCTTTTTTGGCAGTGGGGAGATTGGTTCCTAAAAAAGGATTTAGTTATTTAATCGATGCGATTGGGTTACTTAAATCTAAAGGGATTATTGTCAATCTTAATATTGTTGGCTTTCCTAAGGCATTTGTTGAGCGCATTCTATTTTCTGAAGAAGAAGTGTTTCATCGACTTCAGAAAAAAATTAAAGGTTATGGGTTAGAGAAGCAGGTGAAATTACTGGGTTTTCTACCTCAACAACAAGTTTTATCCCTGATGAGTCAGTCTTATGCACTCATTATGCCCTCTATTCAAGATAAAAAAAATAACATCGATGGTATTCCTAATGTGATTTTGGAGGCCATGGCGATGGAGAGACCCGTGATTGCAAGCAGAATTTCAGGTATTCCTGAAGTTGTATTTAACGAAGAAACAGGCTTGCTTGTTGAGCCACGAGATGTCACTGCATTAGCGAATGCGATAGTTCGATTGTTAAATGATGTTTCATTATCAAGAGCAATGGGAAAAAAAGCACGAGCGTTTATTTGTTCAACATTTAAGCTTGAAGAAACGATGGACACGTGTTTTTCATGTTTTTCTGCTTTTCATCAGAAAGAAGCGATGTCATGCAGCGAGTGTTGATTGATATCACTCGGTTGCTACGTAATGCGTCTAGCCCGCGAGGAACAAGTAGAACAGTCGAAGCCTATTGGCAGCATTATCGTTATCAAGCCTGTGCGGTTGTGTGGGTTTTTAATCAATTGTTGGTGATGTCTCCTCGTGCGTCAACTCAACTTTTTTCATTATTAGTGATATCAAAACAAAAAAAAACAGGTCAAGCTTGGTTTATAATTTTTAGAGAATGGTTGCTGTTTAGAACTTGGAAACAAACGTATCGTTTCTCACGTCATCCCGAGCGCAGCGAGGGATCTCCGCATAGTAGCTGGAGATCCCTCGCTGCGCTCGGGATGACGTTGAGGGCTACACAACCCTATCATGGATATGTTTTTTTCAACGTTGTAGGGCACACTGGTGTTGAACATGCTCGTTATCATGATTTACTGAAAAAAATGGGCGTGATTCCAATCTTTATGATTCAAGATCTTATCCCTATTCACTTTCCCCACTATTGTAGTCCTGGCTTTCAAAAGCGCTTTCATGTGGGCATCAAACTAATGTTAGAAAGAGCGAGTGGATTACTTACAAACTCTGAGGCGACCAGAGATGCAGTCATTGCACATGCAGCAACCCTTGGGATCACCTCATTGCCGCTATTACTTCCAGTGCATCATGGATTGAGCACCAAGACTGAGCAAGCTCACCTTAGTAGGTTGGGCCTTGGCCCAACAAACGACCGCATGTTGGGCCAAGGCCCAACTTACTTTGTTGTGTTAGGCGCAGTCGAACCACGTAAGAACCATCAACTGCTGTTACGAGTATGGGAGCGTTTGATACTGCAATCTGACCTTGATCTACCTCATCTATTGATCATCGGTCAGATGACAAAAATGGGTAAAGATATTGATGTATTAATAAAAAAATCAGATCGCTTGAAAAACAGTGTTTTTTTTAAGTCTAATCTTAATGACGGTGAGATGATAGATTATCTTTATCATGCTCAAGCATTATTGTTTCCCACTTTTACAGAGGGATATGGATTTCCAGTGATTGAGGCCTTATCGCTTGGGGTGCCAGTAATTGCGAGTGACTTACCTGTATTTCGAGAGTTTTCGGGGGATATTCCTGAATATATTGATTCCTGTGATGAAGATAAATGGTTTGAAACTATTCAAGCATATAGGGCTCCTAATAGTGTTGCGCGTAGCAATCAATTGAAAAGGTTGGCGGCATTCACCGCACCAAGCTGGGATGCTCACTTTAAAAAAGTGGACAATTTTTTAGAGATGCTGCGATGAAAAAAAATCTTTTATTTAATCTTTGTTTTATGCAATCGAATGGATGGTCGGCATACCATGGCGGAGGAGAAAACGATTTTACTGTTTTCTTGAGTCTTCTTGAGGAGGTTGGCAACCATGATGAATGGGTTATTTATGCGTATCATGATGAAAAAAAAACATTTATTCGAGATATTACATCGCTTCTAGCAGCGTATGAAAACGTTAAACTGATTTCTACTAACGAATTAGGCAGAATAAAGCACCAAGTTAATTTTGAGTGTATTTATGCCAGTGGCATCCATGGGCTAGAATGGATGATTATAGAAACATTTAAAAGCGAGCGTGGAATCGTTGTTATTTATGGCATTCGTCGCTATGAGCTACGAGCACGCTTTTTAGAGTTATTTTTCCCAAGTAGGTTGATTGAAAAATTCCATCTTTGTTTAAGTTTTTTGATGCATAGAGTGGTAAAAATGTTGATTGAAGCTCAACATCGCCAACTATTTTCAGAAATGCCTGCTTCTATTCAGCTCATTGCAACATCGGAAGACACCAGAGGTAAATTGCTGGCTATGTGTCCTAAGGTAAAGCAAAATCAGGTGAGCATGTTATATACGTCGCCTAAGACCCCAGTGGTTGTTGACACTGCACCCGAGTCCTCCTCGTTCCGCGGCGTGTCCGCGGGATCCAGTAATATTTCAGAAGCACTCATTCTAAAAAAATATAACCTAACCTCAAAACAATATGTTTTACTCATTTCCCTATCAAGAGCAGAAAAAAACATCTATTTTGCGTTGACCAATTTGCACCGTTTGCTTAAAGAACATGCTTTATCGTTGAATATTTTTGCTTGTGGTGAAGCCAAAAAAAGTGTGTTTACGCGTAGATTAAAAAAACATCCACAGATAGATATACGCGGTTATGTTCCCACAGAAGACCTCACCATTTTATATAAACATGCTTTTTTATTCATCTATCCAAGCCGCACAGAAGGCTTTGGTATGCCTATCTTAGAAGCCATGGAGCATGGCACACCGGTTTGTTGCTCCGCGCTTTCTCCTTTGATTGAGGTTGGCCGGGAGGCGGCCGAGTATTTTAGTCTTGAGAATGATCTTGAATTTCGTGCTAAGATTTTGAAGTTTTATCAAAACCCAGGTTTTTATGAGCAAAAAAAACAACTTTCTTTGGCTCGATATCGTGAAATGACGGCACTTCAGCAGCGCGATTTGGAACGGAAAAAAAATGTTATTTTATATGGGCATAAGTTTATTTTGTAGGCTGATCGCCGTTTTTGTCAACAAGTTTTGCGTATAATTCCTAGTTTTGTATCGCTCAGCTCATACTGAACGTTGTATTGGATACACTTAGTAAAGGCTCAATTGAAAAAGAACTGCGCGGACGTCACTTCGTGGTGCAGTGCTGGGCACCATGATAAACATCGCTCGATCTCGCACCTCAACGATCTATCCACGGGCACGTTTCCCAGGAGAGCTAGTATTCTGCACGCCCATCATGGCTTTGGGGATTACAATATGGCCTGATGATTAAAGTTTTTCGACCACTTCTCTAAAAATAATTTTTGATTAGCTTTCATGATACGCCGCTGTTTTTCCTCGCCCTCAATCGTATAGCTTTTCCCTTCAAAATGAATCACTTCAGACTTAGGTTGATAAATGACACGCAGGCCAAGTGAGCGCGCCGTCATGGCTAAATCAGAATCCTCATAATAGCCATGTTGAAAGCGTTCATCAAATCCACCCACAGCATCCCAAAATGATTTACGAATAAGGATAGAGCATGCAGAGACATAAACGGTGTCTCGTTGAATATTAAAGGCGGGTGTTTGAGAATGATAGCCTTTTCCAATTGGGAAAGGCTCCTTGTTTACAATACGTGAGAATGCAGAGCCAGACTCATTAATAAGACCGTTTTCATTTAAAATCTTAGATCCCACAATTGCGGCGGTAGTATGCAATTCAATCGTTTCATATAAACCAGTTAACCACCCCTGTAATACAATGGTGTCATTATTCAGTAAGGCGATATAACGTCCTCTGGCTTTTTTTGAGGCATGGTTACAGTTTCTTAAAAAACCACTATTTTTATCGGTTTTTGTGATGATTAATCCAGGATAGTATTTTTCAGCATGTCTTGTTTCATCAGTTGAGTTATCATCAGCTAGTATGACTTCATAGTTGATGTGTTCATCATGTGTTTTTAAAATGGAGTTAATACAAGCAGAGGTATATTCCCAGTTGTTGTATGCTGGGATAATGATAGAAATATCAATGGGGCGATTTGGGTTGCAAATAGGGTGAGGAGTTGGTGTAAATTGTTGGCACTCCATAATGAATTGTTCATGCTGAAGTGGATTGTTAGCAGTGTTGAGAGTGCGTTGTATGTTTTTTAAACTTACGGTAAAGAACATGCTTGTTAAGTGGTATTGACTATACCACCAATGGTATAAAAAAATATGTAGTGACCGCCTTAATAGAGGGCTACTTTTGGTATTAACGACGGAGAGCGCGCTGTCAATTTTGATGTTTATTTTTTCAATTTGCATTTTTTTGTATTGTGGAGCTCTAACAAATTCATGATTAATCCGGTCATAATCAGGGTATAGTGTGCCAGCTATTCTATCCCACCAACTAAAGTATAAAGAGAAATTATAACAAAGTGCTCCGTGATGTTGATCCTGATGCACAACCGCTAATAAATGCTTATATTTTAATGGTAACGTTCCAGTAATTTCATAACCAGAGTGTTTTATTATAACTCTTATTTGATCTATTATTTTGTGGGCAAACAGAACGACTGGTGGAATGGGTAGAATCAGGAATGCGACGAGCCAGTAGGATTGCAGAAAAAAGGTATCTAATATTGAGTTGCTATGACTTGTCCAAACTGAAGGGTGGCGGTTGCGGTGGTGCCATGTATGAGGATTTATGATTGAGGAATGTTTATTTAAAAACCAGCATTTTGAATTAATTTTAATATGCAACAAACGATGTATCCAATAATACGAGGTATCAAAAGCAATCATGGAGAATAAAAAATATAGTGGATATGTTATCGCAGCAGGATGAAAGGGGATCACTGCTCCAAAATGATGACATTGCAACGTATAACCTAGTGACAGCAATAAACTGACTAAAAAAAGAGAAATAACACTTTGTCGAATATCTAATCGTTTCTCTTGGCGTGGGATCAGGATGTCTTTATTTATTTTTAAGTCAAAGCAGTCTGCCGTCAGTTTTTCAATCAACCGACCGACAACAAAATACAGGCTTAGTAAAGTGGAATAGGTTATTAACCAAACAATGATTAACTGTGTAAATAACCTCATAAAACAAGTGATTCCAGTATTGATAAAATATTCGTAGGGTGTTGTTTGGGTGTTATTTTATGTATTTGATGGGTCAGTTTCGAATGTTCTTCTGGCTGCGCTATCCAAGTGTGGAGAATAGCCGGTAGATCACGTGCATAAGAGAGCGTTTCACAAATTTGATGTTTAACCGCAAAACGTTCATTAATCATTTCCTGTGGCATTAGACCTGTTAGTTTGTTGATAATCAAAGGGCACCTCATTTGAATAGCCTCATTAGTGGTTCCAGCCCCAGGACGGGTTAAAATAGCCGATGCACCTTGCATGAGTATGGCCATTTTATTAGTTGTGGGTAAGGCGCGTATAGTTAAAGTCGTCGACTGATATTGCTTTGCGAGTTCAAGAACTTTTTGATGCGTTTTTTGTGATTGACCACAAAGTGCAACAATTTGTAATGGTAAATCAAATGTTCGCAGTGCCTTGAGAATAGGGCGATGGTGATTTGCCCCATTCGCCCCAGTACTTAAAATTAGTGTAAATTGAGAAGGATCTAATTGTAAATGCTCTTTCCAGAATTGTTTAACCGTCGCATCTGATGGGGCATCATAAAAAGTAGGGTGAAGAAGGAATCCACCGAGTTGAATGCGATTTTGAGGCATACCAAGCTTTATAGCGGCCTCAACTGTCTCTGGTAGGGAAGCAATGAAGAGATCGGCCGTTGGATTCACCCAATGACGACTCATGCCATAACCACCATGCATTTCGGTACAGTAAGTGACACAGCGAACTTTATCCGCCCCCAAAACTTGTTTAGCTAATTGAAAAAAACCATGGTTAGTAGAATCGTGCACGCTAAAAATGAGAGTTGGCCGAAAGTCCTCTAATACAGCTGTAAAGCGAGCTTGACCTAAAATGCTACTTTGATTGCTCAGTACGCCGACAATTTCAAGAAAATTATAATAAATATGATGAAGCGGGGGCCAAGTTTTCTGGATAAAATTATACAGCCCAACACCAAATCGATAGAGGCCATGGGTATCTTCAAGTGCATGATGAATGCGCACAGTCCAATCAGGTTTCTTTAATTTAACCCAAGCTTCAAGCGCACGGGCGCGCATGTCGTGACCACCGCCGGTGGAGGAAGTTAGAATTAGAATACGCATTCGGTGCTCACATTAGTCATAACACCGAAACCCGTAGGGTGGACAAAGGAGCCTAGCGATGATGTTGCCGATGAGAAGAAATCGTCAGGCGACGTGTCCACCGGTGGCTCCGAGCTATCGGTGGGCACGTCGCCCATGATCCACCAGCCAACGGCAAGGTCAATGTGTGGCTCCTTTGTCCACCCTACGGTTTTATCACATGACCTCATTCCACATTCCCATGCTGATAATCCAACTGACGCAAAATCCACTGTGACAGTCTAGGACGCAAAACAGACAAACACCAAGTTCCAAAATTGAGTGGAAATGGAAAACTAAACCGAGGTTTATCAGCAGCCAATGCTTTTTTAATGGCAAATGCTGCTTGTTCAGGTGTCCAAAGAAAAGGTTTAGGCCCAGGCATGCTATCGCACATTTCCGAAGATACATAACCAGGCATCACCACGTTGACCTGAATCCCCTCAGGTCCTAACCAGCCACGTAAGGCCTCACCATAAGTTTTTATAGCCGCTTTGCTAGCAGAGTAGCTTGGAGTGAGTGGTAATCCGCAGTACGCTGCTAATGAGCTCATGAGTGCAATCTGCCCCTTTTTACGTGAACGCATAGCCGGTAAAACAGCTTGTACAGTCGCCATCACAGCCAATATATTAATTTCAACTAAAGCCTCAACCTCAGACCACGGCTCAGCTTCACCATCTTTACTCACATGGGTGTTGACACCTGCGTTAACGATCACTAAATCAAGGGATTCTTGTTGAGAAAGGGTTTGAAGCCAGGTCATATAACTCGTTCGATCGCGTACATCGATGGCCTTTGTGATGACATTTGCCCCTTTGCCTTCACATATGTTTTTCAGTTCAAGCAAACGGGAGTGGTCGCGGCCTTGTAAAATGAGCGTGACGTTAGATTCAGCATAACACAGGGCTAATGCCCCACCGATTGCACCTGTGGCACCAGTCACTAAAATGGTTTTGGGTTTGGTGGCGCGAGTGCGGCTCATTATAATCCAGTGCTCATTATTTACAAAAACACTAAATTACTATAGATGGTCATCCGCTATCAAGCGTTTTTTGTCATTCGCGATACTTATGTGTTGGGGGCAATATAGCGAATATCAATTGCTGAAGTTAAGCAAGCTTATTGGAAGCACACTTTATAGCTCATCGATCGTATATGAAATTTGCTCAGGCGTATGCGTGCTATTAATAAAAAACCGTAACCTCGCCTGATTCTCAGGCACTGCTGGGTAAATAATCGGTTGTACATTGATTTTCTTTTGATATAGCCGATTGGATAACTCGATTGCTTTACGTGAACTCCCGCAAAGGATAGGAATAATACCCAGGCCTTGACTTAATCCGACAGCGTATCCTGCTTTTTTTGCTTCCGTCAAAAATTGAGTTGAACGCTCATGAAGTTGTGAAACGCGCTCGGGTTCACTGAGCATGATTTCTAATGCAGTAAAAGCTGCTGCAGCTAGAGGTGGCGCCATGCCAACGCTATACAAAAATCCAGGCGCAGTGTACCTTAAATTTTCAATTAAAGCATGACAGCCTGCAATATAACCTCCGCAACTCGCTAAGGCTTTGCTCAGTGTCCCCATCCAAATATCAACATCTTTAGGATTGGTTCCATAAAGCTCACTAATACCCCGCCCAGTTTTTCCAAGGACGCCAATAGAATGGGCTTCATCAACCATCAGTAATGCTTCATGGCGATTTTTTACTTCGATGAATTGCGGTAAATCTGGATAATCCCCATCCATAGAGTAGTGACCCTCTATGACAATTAACACTCGCTCAAATTGCTGACGTCTTTTTTCAAGTATTTTATCTAAGGTATTCCAATCATTATGGGGGAAAGAGAGTTTGGTTGCGCCGGATAATTTAATACCTTCAATGGTGCTGTTATGAATGAGGTCGTCATGAATAACACAGTCTTTGGGGCCAAATAAATACCCAATGGTAGTCACATTGGTGGCATGGCCACTGACAAAAATTAGGGCGCTGTCTACGCCATGCAATGCCGCTAATGCCTGCTCTAGTTGTTGATGAAGCGGTCGTTCACCGGAAACCAATCGACTGGCGGAGACTGAGGTGCCGTAATGCTGAATAGCGTTAATAGCGGCGTTTGAAACACGCGGATCACCGCTTAAATTGAGATAATTATAGCTTGAGAAGTTAATGCACTCTTCACCTTGAAGTGAGGAAGTTGCAGAGGCTAGGCCATCGTGTACTCTGAAAAAAGGGTCTTGAATGTTTAATTGTTTACCGATGGTTTTCATCATTTGTATGTTTTTATAATTGGGGTAAGTTTCGAATGAGCAGGAAGCGGGGGCGGATGATGTGACCGTATTTTGTTTATTGCGAAGGTTCCATTGATTTAAAGCGGCCATGACGGCTTCTGGTTTTAGTATTTTCAAGGTTGTTTATTCCTTTTTTAAAAAAACGTATATAAAAACGTAGGGTGGGCTTCGGTGCCTAGCTAAGAACCTGCCGGCCAGGATAAACTTTCAGGCGACGTGCCCACCGGTGGCTCGGAGCGGTGGTGGGCACGTCGCCCGAAGGCATTCAGTAATCTGGAAACTCAAAGCAGGGCTCCTTTGTCCACCCTACATTAATGCCGACGTATCGTGGATTGTCTGCACCATGTTGGGGTTGCAGAGTTTACAGCAGTTCCTCTATTAAATTCTCTTCGCCATGTTGCACCAGAAGTGCTTTTAACTGAAGCGATTCTTCTAACTCAGCTGAAGTTTGACCTTCAGGAGAAATCTCTTCAGAGTTCACTTGATCCTCCGATTCGACCGCATTCAACATCGCCTTAAGCTCACCAATCGTCAATTTCCCAAGCTCCATAATAGAAATCAAGTTCTGATTAAAACTAGAAAGCTGCGCCTGAATTTCAGCCGCCTGCAATGAATCCACACCTAATTCAAACAGCGTAGTGGTATCAGGCAGACTATATAAATCAATTTTTAACACCTGACTAATCTTGGTAATAAAATCACCGTCTTCAACTACGGCGTTTTTTTGTTCATTTTCAGGGTATCGATGGACCACATTGACAACGTTATTGGTTAATAGACAAGCTTGCAGATATTCTAAACAAGAAGAGATGGATTGCAATGAACAAAAACTTTTTAAGATCTTCAGCACAGACTCATCTTGATTTGCTACAAACCCAACGTTACCAATTGCACCCCATTGTATGGCCATGCCAGGCAACCCTTTTTTATGTCTATCATAACAAATACTTTCCATAAAGTTGTTTGCAAACGCATAGTTCGATTGACCTGGGTTACCCTGAGTAGCAATTGAGGAGAAACAAACAAAGTGCTTCAGGGGATGATGTCTCGTGTATTTATCCAAGTGCTGTGTTAATTGAGCCTTTGAACTGACTGTTCCTTCCCATTTTTCTTGGGTCATATTTTCAAATAGAGTGTCATTCAGTACCAATGCTAAATTATAAATACCTGTTAATGGCGTGCACGTGTCAAAAAAAGTCTTCGTGGTTTTCGCGTTCGTAAAATCAACCGTTGTGATTTCAACCGTAAGCGATGGATATTTAGCCTTCATCCGCTGCATAAATAATTTTTGCTCACCACGGCAGATCCCAGTACGACTTGATAAGATGAGATGTTCCGCACCACGTTCAGCTAACCATTCGGCCATGGCCATCCCAATGCCGCCTAGACCACCTACAATAAGATGAGCACCTTGCGTATAAAAACGATTTTCTATGATTTCTGGTACAGCATCTCGCATGTCGATAAGCACCTTACCAATGTGTTTTCCACTCCCTAAATAGCGAAGGGCGTCTGGAATTTTATCCCATTTAAAGACGCTACAGTCTGTAGGTTGCACCACTTTTCGGTGTAAGCCGTCTAATAGTTTAGTAGATATCCTCTCCATGACTGCTGTATTAGTAAATATTTGATCCACATCAATACCACAAAACGTAATGTTGTATAAAAATGGTTTTAAGCCAATGGGTGTATTTTGCATTAAATCGTATTTGCCGATCTCTATAAAGGTCCCATGCTGAGCCAAACAATGAATACTTGCCTGCAGTTTATCGTCTGCAAGAGAGTTTAATAAAATATCGACACCTAGACCTTGCGTTTGTTCCATGATTTGCTGTTCAAACTGAGTTGATCGAGAGTCAGCAATATGTGCATCATCTAACTGTGGAAATAGCAGTTTTAAGGCCTCTCGTTTACTCTGATGGCATGTTGTGAAAACCTCGCAGCCTACATCGAGTGCAACACGAATAGCCGCTTGGCCAACAGCCCCAGCACCGGCATGAATCAGAACTTTATGCTGCGGTTTGATGTTGGCACGTTCAAAAAATGAATAATAAACGGTTAGGTAGGCAACAGGAATACTGGCTGCTGCCATTAAATCCATGTCGTCTGGAACGTCCCAAAAAAATGGAGTGTGCAAATAATTCGCAATGGTATCAAGACCAATACCCATTATACGTTGATTTTTATGATGTCCTGAAAACTCTATGCCAATCCCTGAGCCGTGCCTAGAAAAACCGATTAAACTTTCTTTATTTATTTTACCACTGGCCAACATCACATCCCGAAAGTTAAGTGCAGCAAAGTCGACCTTACATAGCGCGCCGGTTCTTTTCCTGCTTTTAACAAACTTAAAGGTGTCTAAAAGTCCTGGTTCATTAAACTCGACATGATAAAAATCAGTAGCTGAGGCGTTGGTGAGAGACTGTGATGAATAACAGAGCGTTGCTAATTTGTTGTCAGTTACCACATTTGTAACCAAACCATAAGCTTTTAATTCGTCCCAAAAGTCATCTAGCCGGGGCGCACAAAAACTTAAAACAGGTTTACCCTCTTTATGTAAGGTTCTTGCAAATCCGGCTGCACCGCTCGCTTTTTTTTCATATAAGATGCTAGGCTCGAGGGCTTCTTTGATGGGGTTTGCCCAGCTATCATCATAACGCTGAGTGGGTGCTGTAAGTATGTTGTAATTTTGGAGCAGAGGCTTTCGAACTAAAAAGGAACTTTGTACCTCATGTTCACTTGTTAAATAACTAATCAACTCAAAGCCAGACGTTTTAAACAAAGACTTCCAGTGATGAAGAGACGTCCAAGGTCCAAATGCTCGTTGATCCTCAAAGTTCCATATTTCCCTACAAAGGCCAAAAAGCGCTAAATACAATGGAGAAGTGAACTCCTCGAGAAACATAAAAGCACCTGGTTTCATTAAGGTAAAGAATTCATCTAAACTTTTTTGAAGATGTTGACTTGTATGAAAAGAATTTGAACCAACAATAAGATCAGCCTTGTTGATACATTGTTTTATATCATTGGAAATGTCTTGATTCAGGTTAAAGCGATGGTGTTGAATCGCTAACCCTTCTGTTATTTGATTATGAATGAATTGGTTGTCAGCAACATCTGTACAGACGATCGTATCGTATGCCGTTAGTGAAGTGCCTGCTTGTTTTAAAAACCCACCCGAACCTGATCCAATTTCAAGTAAATTGATAGTGTGTGAGTGTGCGTTTTGTCTTATGACACTGAGCATTTTATTTAAATATTCGGTGTCAGTGAGAGGGTTGTCATCATCCAACTGAGAATAAAAAGGACTATTGGTAATGCATGATAAGGGTGATTGAATTAATGTATCTAATCGCGCATAAACATCATCGATTAATTTATGCATGATTGTATTGTGATCGGGACAGATGTTTCGTAAGTCGTTCTCTTGAGTTTCAAAATTTTGAAGTATCTCTATCATTTTTTGATGATGTGGTTCTATAAATTGATCTTGCGCTGCTTTAAATTTTGAAATGGCATAGGCTAAAAGGTGATTAGCGCATTCTGATTTATTGCTGGAAAGAAGATTTTGTCCCAAGAAAAAATAATCTTCTTTTTGAAAAAGAATAAGCTCTGGCGTTTTTTTCTTATTGAATGGGCTAACCTCAAGCCCTTTGATAACAATCTCACCACACTGTATTACGTTTGCATTTTTGTTATAAATCACTTCACTGGATTTGTTTTCTGAAAGTTCTATATGCCGAATCGCTGTTGGTAAGTACATCCCATCTGCTTGTTTATTCAATATACTCACTTGGAGTAAACCGTCTAAAAAACTGATCCAATGATTAAAGTTAATGTTGGCATAAAAGTAGCCGTTATTATCAGAGACATATCCATTTTGAATAACTTGAAAATCATTAAAATATACAAAGCCTTCATTTGCACAAAGAGAATAAAAGGTCTTTTGTGGAATGCAGTTTTCAGAGGGGAGATTGGGCATCTTAGCCACTGGATTCGGATTGTCTTTCTGACCTAATTGAGCTTCTGCAATTAATTCTCCACCAAATACAAACTGATACGCATCATTGGTGGTTGAAATCACTTCGATGGTAATTTGGTCACCTATCAAGGGTAGACTACGTAGGATCTTAAAGTTATCTACGGTCACTGTTTTGCAGTTTGAGTGATTTTTTAGGTAACTCTGCCAGAAAAAATAAACATAGCCCATTGCTGGAAAAATAGGTTTATTATCAATGGTGTGACCTAATAAGTAAGCGTCATGTTCTTGTAAATTCAAAACATAGGTGTGCTTGTATTCTCTCGCCTTAAAATCGAGTTTAGAAACAGGCGCATGATCTCTATTCCATGCGGTTTGTTTAGCCCTGACGAGCAAAGGTGGGCGAACAAGGTCGGTGAAAGTTGTGATGTCTATACCTAATTTCCAAAGACGACCGATTCCTGATTTAAAGGTGTCGAAATCATTGAGATCCCTTGTCATCAATGAAACATATTGAACTGAAGGTGCGCAGTCTCGAATGAGTGAGCGCAAAATACTGTGTGGTCCCACTTCAAGTACAACTGCATTTTCAGGCACTTGGAGCATGGCACCTAAAAAGTCGACAGGGCGCGTCATGCTTTCAACGTGATAATCACCGGAGAAATCATGTGGCGCGTAGTCTTTAATCGCAGATATCCAGGTTGGATTACGCTTAACCGTCCGTTGATAAGCTTTTTTCATATAAGACGCTGTTTTCTGCTTATCAATGAGATCCGAATGATAGGGGCGTTCATGCGTATCTATTTCGCGTACAAATATGCCTTCTTGTGAAAGACGCTGAAAAATACCAGTGATTTGTTTTGTATCACCAGATAGCGTTACATTTCTTGGGCTATTAATGCAGGCTATACATACTTTATCTGTGTGTTCAAGGTAAGGTAAAACTTCTTGTTGTCCGAGCCCAACAGAAATCATTAATCCGGCAGGTATAGCTTCTGCAGCTAATCCACGCGCATGAGCGATTAACATGGTTTCTTGTAAGGTCGTTGCACCGCTGGCATAGCTGGCTGCAAGCTCACCGGCACTGTGACCAAGATATCCATCGGCTTGTATGCCGAGTGACTTTAATAACTCTACTAAAGCAACCTGCAGGGCAGTCAAAAGCATCATTTCTTGCAAAGGTCCTTCCCAACCATGCAATAATAGCTCTATCACTTGAGGATCGCATTGATACAGAGTTTCTTTAAAAAGTGCTGAAGATTGGAGGAGCTTAAGCCCCATCCCTTTCCATTGAGAACCATTTCCGGAGAATGCAAAATAAAGCGGACGTTTTTCTATTGCATTTAATTGAGGATCATCCGGTAGTCCTACCACTTCTCTCCAGGGATAGGTTATTTTTTTGAAAATGGGTAATTGCTGGGGTGATTTCTCTAATTCTCGCTTTAATTCATAAAGGCCTTCTTTGGTGCGAGACTGAATAAAATAGAGCTCGTGCCATTTTGGTTCTAAGGGAGCGCTGATTTTAGGTGCGGTCACTGTGTCAACACAGATACAAACATTGACACCGCCAAATCCAAATGAATTGATGAATACTTTTCCCGGTTTATCAAACGGTTCGGTTTCTGTAACGAGGCTTAGATTGCCTGTAGTAGAAATTTTGTTGTGTAAGTGAAGTTGCGGGTAAAGTGTTCGTGTTTCGTAACTGAGTAAAACTTTGGTTAACCCGGCAAGACCAGAGGCGCCTTCGGTATGCCCTATATTAGATTTCAATGCACCAAGTTTTAGTGTAGGGCAATCACCAAATATTTTTTTAATGCCAAGTAGCTCTTCTTGGTCTCCTGCGATTGTGCCGGTACCGTGACATTCAATATAATTAATTTCAGATGGAGCAGTATGTGTTTTTTTAAGAATATCATCGTAAAGTTCAGCTTGTCTTTCATGGTTGGGAAAAGCAATGCCGATTGGATTATATCCACAGGTATTCATACTAGAGGCTACAATTTTAGCATAAGGTGTATAACGAATGTAGTCTGGATTGGATGTTAATAAAACCGAAATGACGCCTTCTGCTCGTGTAAATCCATTTGCGCTTTGATCAAATGTTTTGCAGAATCCGTCTGGTGATAACAACTGTAGTTTTTGATATAAAGTGGTCACGTTGGGATTCAGTAGAATGGTGCTTCCACATACAAAAGCCGCATCACATACGCCATGTTGTAAATCCCGTATCGCATAATGCAAGGCAGTTAACGAACTGGCACAGGCGGTGTCAACGTTAAAAGAGGGACCATGTATATCGTAAAAATAAGATAAACGATTTGCGAACATGCTTTGAGACGCGCCTGTTAGTTCGTAACCGGTAAGCGCATGCATGTTTTTCATCGCGATTTGATAGGCATCATTTGTACAAGATCCCGTATAAACCCCCATCGATGAGCCTTTAATTTCATCCGATGAAATGGCCGCATCGACTAATGCTTCATATGAGGTTTCCAATAATAAACGCAACTGCGGATCAAGTTTCTCTGCTTGTTTTCCAGGGATGCCAAAAAACAATCCATCAAACTGATCTAATGATTGTTTAATTTTTCCAAAATAAGGGGGGGTTTCTTGGTATTCTACGGGCCAACGGCGACTGTCGCTGGTGACCATATTCTTTTTTTGTAATAAATTCTCATGGAGCTCGAAAGGGGAGTTAGACTCTGGAAGACGTAGTGAATAACCAACAATATAGATTTCCGGTCTTTTAATGGATCGAGACATATGTTTTAAAACTCCATTTTCAACTCTTCAGTTTTTATGTTAATAAAAAACAGAGTGCGTTTTCGTGAATTTTATTTTCCTAATAGTGCTGTGCATTTTACAGGAACAAGAGAAAAAGATGCAATGTCTTTTTTGGGGTTTAGATTTGGGCCTGTTGCATCAAATTGAGATAGACTTTATGATCTTGAGCGAACCATGGAATAAGATATGTCAAATACCCCACATTTCCATCAAAAAATCATCATAGATGTCACACACATCGTGCGTAACTTTCTATTAAATCGGCGCCCCACGGGTGTACGTAGAGTGGGATTGGCTTATATAGCTCATTATCGACATCATGCTTTGGCGTTATATAAAAACCGTGTGTTTACTCGGGCGCAATCAGACCAATTGTTTACAGCGATACTACAAGGAGAAACCGGGGCATCTCGCCCCACGACGTCCCGCGGCTTGTCCGCGGGATCTAGGGATGGTTCTAAATTTGTTGTGCGGCTAGCACTATGGCGTAGTTTTTTAACCCACTTATTTCTAAAAAAACCAGTGGGCGGACTTTTATTAAATCCCAGTTTTGATGGATTAGACAAGCCCTGGTATTCTAGCCTACTCACTGCACTAAAAGTGAGGCCAGTTTTCATTGTATATGATTTAATTCCAATGACGCATCCTGAATATTGCGTCGATATCGCTAAAAGCAGGCATACAATGCGCACAGATCGCATGCTTGACTTGGCTAGTGCCACAATTTGCATCTCAACAGCAACTGCGAGTGAGCTGATGCATTACGCCAGTCAATCGAATCAACGCCTGCCTCCCACTACGATTGCCCCATTAGCATCTGCAATGAGCTTGCATTTACCGGGAGAGCGTTTGATAAGTGAGCCCTATTTTGTGATATTAGGCACAATCGAGCCACGCAAAAACCACGCTTTGTTATTACAAATTTGGCGTGATTTGGCAACGCAGCTAGGTGAAAAAGCACCCAAACTTATTATCATCGGACAACGCGGTTGGAAATGTGAGCACGTGACTAATTTACTTGACTACAGTCCCTTGTTGAAAGGGCTTGTGATCGAACGCTCTGATTGTTCAGATAGTGAGTTAACCACCTACCTACATCATGCACAGGCTTTACTGTTTCCTTCATTGATAGAAGGCTATGGTTTGCCTTTAGCAGAAGCGTTAACATTGAATGTTCCTGTTATTGCCAGTGATTTACCCGTATTTAGAGAGATAGCAGGGGATATTCCCGATTATGTACATCCTTTAGATGGCAAACGGTGGGGTGAATTGATTCGGGCCTATACTGAGCCAAAAAGTACGAGCAGAAAGGAACAACTGTTACGCATGGAAGGGTTTAAGGCTCCGACTTGGGCGGAGCATTTTAGTAAAGTGGATGCGTTTTTAAATGAGTTGTAGTTTGTCGCTGGCACTAAACTACCGCTTCGACGTCCCACGGCTTGTCCGCGGGATCCGGAGTTCTTGCATAGATCATATACCTATGCTTTAATAACTCGGACAGCACTCCGAATATGCGCGACATATTCGGAATAGACTCCGTCCAAGAGGATGCCATGCAAAAACGCTTATTGTCTTTATCCACACACTATAGTTTGTTTTTATTTGGTGCAAGAGGTGTCGGTAAAAGTACGTTGGTTGAACGTGTCTATAAAATTCAAACAACTGAAAGTAGTTATATCAACTTACTGGATACGGTCATTGAAGATCGCTTTGCGCGTAACCCAATGGAGTTGGTCGCCATTGTTGAGGCCATGCCTTCAAGTGTACACTATGTCATTATTGATGAGATCCAAAAAGTCCCTAAATTATTAGATGTTGTCCATTTACTACTTGAAACCAAAAAATGTGGAAAATATTTTATTTTAACGGGTTCGAGTGCACGAAAATTGAAAGTCGCCGGTGTTAATTTGTTGGCTGGTAGAGCGTTTGTTTATCATTTATACCCTTTTTCCTATCTTGAGCTGGGAGACTCCTTCGATTTACAGTCCGCATTGTTATATGGCATGTTACCGGGGGTTTTTAATTTTAAAAATACGCAGGAAAAACAGCAGTTTCTTCAAGCTTATACACTGACCTATTTAAAAGAAGAAATTTGGGCAGAACATCTGATTAAACAACTAGATCCTTTCCGACGATTTTTAGAGGTTGCAGCACAATCCAATGGAAAAATTATCAATTATTCAAATATTTCAAGAGATGTGGGTGCGGATGATAAAACCGTTAAAAATTATTTTTCTTTGTTAGAAGACACGTTGTTAGGTGTATTGTTAGAACCTTATCATCATTCATTTAGAAAACGCTTACATGCGGCACCCAAATTTTATTTTTTTGACATCGGTGTCACACGTGCTTTGGCTCGTATGTTGGGCGTGATACCTGTTCCAGGTACGAGTTACTATGGGGAGATATTTGAAAGTTTTATTGTGATGGAATGCATTAAGTTAGCCGCCTACTTTCAAACTGAATACCGATTTTCTTACCTGATGACGGGGGCGGGGGTTGAAGTTGATCTCGTGGTGGAAAGACCAGGAAAACCGGTACTTTTAATTGAAATTAAAAGTACTCAGGAAGTGCGGGATAGTGATCTGCGGGCATTACAGCAACTTGCTAAGGACATCGGGCCTAGTGAATTGGTTTGTTTCTCAAATGATCCCTATAAGAAAAAAGTTGATCAAGTCATGGTTTATCCTTGGCAAGAAGGAGTGAAGTATTATTTTGGGGACTCTTCGCGACATGACTTTTAAACAATTTGCATTTTTTTTTCGGTTCTGTAGTATGCCATTCTTGAATACATCAATATGATTTATGGAGCCCATCATGACCGAAGACATCAGTGCAAAAAACACAAAAAACGAAATTCTTGAGGCATATCACCACGCCTTACAGCAACTTAAAACATCAAAAAACACCAGCAAGCAAGATATGAAAGTGCTGGAAGAGAAAAAAGAAATTGTTATCAAAGCCGTTAACCATTCTACCGATGATATTGTTAAAAATATTGCAACGTTGAAGCTATCATTAACGCGTTCACTTGAAGGAGTAGAGGAGCAATTACTGGCAAGCCATAAACAGCTGATTGCTTTACATCAAGCCATAGACATTGAACAATCAGAATTGACAAATCTACACGATATCAAAATAAACTCCGAAAGCTTAGCTGCTTTATTACTTGCTCAAAAAGAAAAGTCGCTTTCTTTTGAAAAAGAAATGACTGAATGCACTCAAGCATTTGAGCAAGAAATGGCACAAAAACGCATCATGTGGAAAAAAGAGCAAGATGATCTAGAGCTGTCTCAAAAGGACAATGAACAGAACATGAAAAAAACACGTCAACGGGAAGAGGATGAGTATGTGTATCAACGTGATTTGACACGCCAAAAAGAACAAGATCACTATGCTACGGTGAAGGACTCATTAGAAAAAGAACTAATTTCACGTCGCACCGCCTTGGAGGAGGAGTTTGCAGCGCGCGAGGCGATTATTGCCACTCAAGAGCAAGAGTTTAACAGTTTGAAACAAAAATCTGAAAAATTCCCTGAGGAGTTGCAAAAAGCTATTCAGGACACTAGCGATACGCTCATTGAGCGATTGACCTTTAAATTTGATTATGAGACCAAATTAGCTCAAAAAGAAGTGGAAGGAGAGCGAAAGCTATTCCAGCAAATGATTGTGGCACTAGAGGCTAAAGTTGGCCAACTTGAGTCTCAAACCAAACAATTAGCTGATAAAAGCAATCAAGCGAATTTACAAGTACAAGATATTGCGGTTAAGGCAATTGAAAGCGCCTCATTACAGCGGTTTATGCCGAATTATAATGAAAAACCGGTTGATGCTATTAAACAATAGTGGGGGCTTATCTGCTAAATACGGTTCCTTATCATGTCTTCCCCGCGAAGGCGGGGTTACATCCATGATATTGCACAGTGCTAATTTAAGGATGAATCCCCGTTTTCGCGGGGATGACATGTATTAAGATAATCTTTTTTAATCTACGGAATCGAGGGTAAAACACGTGTTAAGTTCACCTCCTAGCTCTAAAAATATCGTATTAGATGTCAGCCATCTTGTGAGTAGTTTTTTAATAGATCGGCAACCCACTGGGTTTTTGAGGGTGGCGTTGGCCTACATGGAACACTATGGTCATTGTGCACAGGCATTATATGGATTGAAAGGCGCTGAGAGCCTGTTGTCTCGGTCACAATCGGATCGTTTGTTTACTGAAATATTAGGATCCGGTTCTAAACATGCAGTGAAATCAATCATTAACTCGACAGCTAAGCCAACTTTCATGCGTAGGTTTCTTAAAAAATGTTATACGAACAAACCAGCTGGCGGATTTGTATTGAATATCTGTTATGATGGCTTGGATCATCCGCAGTATTCTCCTGTATTAGCTTCATTAGGATTACATCCTATATTTGTTTATCATGACTCCATTCCAATGACGCATCCGGAGTATTGTGTTGAAGGCGCGGCCGCAAAGCATGAAAATCGAATCAATGGGATATTGAAATTAGCGCGAGGCGTTATTTTATATTCAGAGGCTACGTCTAACCTGTTCGAGCAATATGCAAATCAAACTCAACAATCACCGCCACCAACAGTTATGGCACCATTGGCCTCTGCTCTGAAACATCATGAGCCCGGCCCACGACCGATGAGCGCGCCCTATTTTGTGGTTTTGGGCACCATAGAGCCACGTAAAAACCATATTTTGTTATTACAGATATGGCATGATTTAATCATGCGTTTGGGTGAACAATCACCACGACTCGTTATTATCGGTCAACGGGGGTGGAAGTGTGAGCAAGTGATTGATTTACTTGAACGTAGCTCAGTATTAAAAAACATGGTTATCGAGAGATCTGATTGTACTGATAGCGAGGTAGCTACTTATCTGCATCATGCTCAGGCATTGTTGTTTCCTTCATTTACTGAAGGATATGGGTTGCCTGTGGCGGAGGCTTTAACCTTAAAAGTCCCTACTATTGTAAGTGATATACCCGTGTTTAGAGAGATAGCACGGGAGATTCCTGACTATGCGCATCCACTAGATGGAAAACGGTGGGCTGAGTTAATTTTAGCGTATACCGATTCCCATAGTGTGAGTAGACAGGCCCAATTGTCACGTATGAGTGATTTTAAACCACCCACCTGGGCTGAGCATTTTAGTCAGGTAGATGCTTTTATAGATGGGTTAATGTAATGTTTGCTGCTGTTTCTGATCGCAACCTTCTTTTTTTTCATCTGCTTTCAGTACATGCTAGTATTGTTGGGCGGGAAGAATGGGCAATAACGATATTTATTTATGGTCATATACTGCCAGCCAATTTTTAACGCCAGGCTATTTAGAGTGCATAAATACGCCAAGTACCACCGTATAGAGACCCAGCATCAGGAGTGGGGAGAATAGTAGCCATAGTAAACCCGCAAAAGATCCACGGTATTTTGTTAAAATGTCACGTTTCGTCAGCTGATAAATAAGGTTGCGGTGTTGCCATAAATCAATAAATATTCGTGCAAGATGGCTTTTCCTTTCAATATTATACATTTTAATTTTCATGCTTCATTGTAACCATATCTTCCATTATATTTGCTCTCTCTATTTGCTATATTGAGCACTTACTACAAAATTGAATATTCGCCAAGAAGCCATTCGTTTATCGGCTTCACTGAGTGGTGTAGATTGACAATCAGAGCAAAATTGTACGGATTTTATTTCTCCTAATGGGATCTCAAGGTCCTTAGAAAAAAAACCTGAAACGATTGTCTCTGTTTTAGGAATTATAAATTTAAAACGGTTATTTTTTGTAGTCAAGATATCAATGGTCAGCGTTTGCGCACTTCGTAACTTATATTTAAATTCAAAGTGAGAATGTAAAGCTGTTGATGTAACTCCAGATGGGGTAAATGTATAGATCACCTGCTGATCTACCCATTGCCACCAACGGCGTCCAGCATGCTCACGGTTGTATGCGCCCATAGAACCGCTCAGCTCAAGCTGAGTATGTCCTTGATTTACGTGTGATACAATAGGCCTTTTAAAATGCCAGTATGCACCATATGCATCAGATAACCAACGTCCCACCTGGCTCAATAAAGCACTAGGTGTTTTTTTGTTCCAATAGAGTGAGCTCAGAAGGGTTTGATAGGATAATTTGAGAAGAAATATATGGGAGGGAGTTTTTTGGGGGGGGCTTTTTTTTAGTACACCGTGAGCATAGTTATATATATGCGAATTAGGCACCCAACCTAACTTGTCTTTTACCATATGATTAGCCTCAATATCTGCTTGAGTTCTTGCACTAATCGTTTTTGTTTCCGGATGTATTCTTGATCCAGCAAGTTTTTTGGGAAGAAAAGCAACAGCCGCGTTGGCTTGGCTTAGGCGTAACCAATACTCATAATCCATGCAGTATTGTAGCGATTCATTCAGGAAACCATAGTGATTAAAAACGTGACGTCTGAAAAATACAGTCGGTTGAGAAATATAACAGGTTTCTGTTAATCGGTGATGGTTCCATGGTTCAGTTGGATACGGCCCAATAGTTTTATCATCAATATCCATGTTATCAGCTTCACCATAAACAACATCAACTTCGGGATGCATTTTAAAGAAATCGAGTATGGTTTGTAATGTATCTGGATAGTAAATATCATCTGAATTGAGCCAGCCGATGATGTCCCCAGAGCTGGCTAATATGCCTTTATTGACTGCATGGGTTTGGCCTTTATCAGGTTCAGATGTCCAAGTGAGATGAGGCATAACTTGAGTGGCATTTTTTAGAATATCAATGGTTTGATCTGTGCTGCCGCCATCCATGACAATGTGCTCAAGATCTGATTTGATATATTGAGTTGCAACACTTTGCAATGTTTTTAGTATGTAAGCGCCTTGTTGAAAAGAAGGGGTAATGATACTCATTTTCATGCGCTTACTCTCCTAATGCCCGTCATTGCGAGCGCTGCGAAGCAATCCAGGAGTTCGGAGTGCGAAACCATGGATTGCTTCGCAGCGCTCGCAATGACGTTGGCATTTTTATTTATCAAAATTTAAAAACTCGAACACCGAGTATAATACTTTATTGATGAGAAAACATTCTGTAAGATACAAGTTTTGCATTTGAAGTAAGGGAGCATTGGATGAAGCGAGCAATCGTTACAGGGATTACCGGTCAAGATGGTGCATATTTGGCTGAGTTGCTCTTAACAAAAGGATATGAAGTATTTGGGACTTATCGACGAACGAGTTCGGTCAATTTCTGGCGTATTGAAGAATTGGGTATTCAAGAGCATCCTGCTTTACGCTTGGTTGAACATGATTTGACAGATTTGTCGGCTAGTATTCGATTATTACAAAAATCACAAGCCAGTGAAATTTATAATTTAGCTGCACAAAGTTTTGTGGGCGTGTCTTTTGATCAACCGATTACGACCGCTGAAATCACAGGCATGGGTGGTGTTAATTTATTAGAAGCCATTCGCATTGTGAACCCTGAGGCGCGTTATTATCAGGCTTCAACTTCAGAAATGTTTGGTAAAGTTCAAGCTATTCCGCAAACTGAGGATACGCCTTTCTATCCAAGAAGCCCTTACGGTGTTGCGAAGTTGTTTGCACATTGGATGACCGTGAATTATCGAGAGTCTTATAATATGTTTGCGTGCAGTGGCATTTTATTTAACCATGAGTCGCCTTTACGTGGCCGAGAGTTTGTGACAAGAAAAATAACAGACAGTGTTGCTAAAATTCAATTGGGTAAATTAGACCTATTAGAATTAGGTAATTTAGATGCCAAGCGGGATTGGGGCTTTGCAAAAGAGTATGTTGAAGGCATGTGGAAAATGTTGCAGGTAGATCATCCAGATACGTATGTATTGGCTATGAATAGAGCCGAAACGGTGCGCGATTTTGTGATACTGGCATTTCAGGCGATTAATGTTCAACTCGAATGGCAAAGTACAGGTGTAGATGAACAGGGTATCAACGTCGCCACAGGTAAAACATTGGTTAAAATTAACCCCAAATATTATCGACCTGCAGAGGTAGATTTACTAATTGGTGATTCAGGAAAAGCAAAAAGAGAGTTAGGCTGGGAAGCAAAAACAACTTTAGAGACCTTATGTCTCATGATGGTAGAGGCTGATTTGCGACGAAACCAAAACGGCTACTCTTTTTAATGGGGATTGCATAACATAGAAAACCAGAGAGGGACAGATGTCTAATAACAACCTTACCGATGAACAAATCGTCATTGACGTTCATCAAGTAAGTAAACGTTACGATCTCTATGCGACCCCACAAGATCGTCTAAAACAATTGGTTCTTCCTCCTTTACGTAGAGCGTTTAATCGAGTCAGGCGAAAGAAAAAAACAGACACCCATTACGCCCGACCTTTTTGGGCGTTACGTGATATATCATTTCAAGTACACGCTGGTGAGACCATGGGCATTATTGGTGTGAATGGCAGTGGTAAAAGTACATTATTGCAATTAATAGCGGGTACATTAACGCCAACGAGTGGCGAAATAAAAACGTCTCATCGCATTGCGGCACTCTTAGAGTTGGGAAGTGGCTTTAATCCCGATTTTACAGGCAAAGAAAATATCTTTTTAAATGGCTATATTCTCGGATTAACGCAACAACAAATTGAAGACCGTTATGAGCAAATTGTTGCATTTGCAGAGATAGGTGAGTTCATTGATCAACCCGTAAAAACATACTCTAGTGGGATGTTTGTGCGTTTAGCGTTTGCAGTTCAAGCGCATGTAGATGCATCAATTATCATCATTGATGAGGCATTGGCGGTCGGAGATATTTTTTTTAGACAGAAATGCTATGCTCGGCTAGAAGCGCTGAAGCAGGCAGGCGCGGCTATTTTAATCGTCTCTCATGGTATGTCAGATATAGAGCAATATTGTGATCGTGCTATTTTATTAGAGGCTGGTCAAGTTCGTTTCATCGGATCGGCAACTGAAGCAACAAAACATTATTATTTGTCTAACCAATCGGATAGGGTTGAGGAAAATATCGTATTAAGCCAATCTGAGTTTCAAGAGGTTCAAGTAAATATTCAACAAGATAAATGGGATCAAAAGACGGGCTGGATTGATGCTTCTTCTTTGGTCCAAGTTCATAACGGTATGGCGAAATGCACAAGATATGCTATTTTTGATGGTTTTGGAAATCCACGTCATCGGTTTGCTCAGGGAGAGACGGCTGTTTTTTGTCATGAATTCTTGACGTTGAAGCCCATTTCGGTTCCATTGGGTGGGATTGTTTTAAGAAATGATAGGGGCACTATTGTGCATGGGAAGGGGTCGTTGGAGTATGGGGTGAATGTACCTGAATACCATCCTATAGGAACACTCGTTCGCTGCGAGCAACACATTGAGTTAAAATTGCAAACGGGGGAGTACTCATTTGAGATGGGCTTGGCTTCTATGGATGCGAATAGCTATCATCAGCGCTCACATTTAAATCATGAAGAATTGTATGCGCAGGTGACTCGTATTTGTTTGTTACCTACTGTAGGTGTATTTAGTGTTGGAATGAAAACAGGTCTTCGTCAAGGCTCACAATTGACTCACCATGGTATTGCAGACTTACCAGGTCAATTTGTATTTAGTTTTATTAAGCATCAATCTCCCCCCTTGATGATGGGAGATGGTCAATAATGAGCGTCTGTTGGTGTGGTAATTCAGAACTGATTGATTTTAACGCTGACTACGCGCACTGCAACAAGTGTAACACTTTGGTTTCAATACTAGGTATCAGTGCAGAGACCTTAGTAGTGAACGATGACGAAACTGATTTTTATGGTAAGCAATATTGGTTAAAACATCAAACAGACGAATTACATTTTCCAGACATTTATCAGCGAGCCCGTAACGATTTAACAGAAAGAAATTTATATTGGTTGAAGACGTTACTTCAATATGCGCCTCCGCCTGCCAAAATATTAGAAATAGGCTGCGCGCATGGTAGTTTTGTGGCGTTAATGCGACAGGCTGGCTATGATGCGACAGGTGTGGAGCTTAGCACATGGGTGGCTGAATTTGGCAAACAGACATTTGGAATTCCTGTTTTGACAGGACTACTAGAAGATCTTGACTTAGCCTGTGTATCCTATGATGTGATTGTGCTGATGGATGTGTTTGAGCATTTGCCTGATCCCATTTCTATGATGTCGCATTGTATGAAGCTTTTGAAACCGACTGGTTTTTTGTTCATGCAAACACCTGAATTTAAAGAAGACATGACGTTTCCAATGTTAATTGAAAATCAGAGTCGGTTTTTAGAGATGTTGAAGCCAGACGAGCATTTATATTTATTTAGCCAGCGTTCACTTGGGTGTTTTTTTGATCAATTAGATGCGCCAAACATTCAATTTCAACCCGCAATTTTTTCTCACTATGACATGTTTTTCATAGTGAGTCGGCAGGTGGTACAACCCTATTTAGTTGAGGAAAGTCATAAGGCTTTATTGGCGTCATCGACAGGAAGAATGGTGCTTGCATTATTAGATTTAAGAGAGCGAGAAGAAGGCTTGATACAGCAATCACTCCAATTTGAGATGGATTCCACGGCACGTCTCAAACAAACTGAAGTTTTGACAATGCAATTGAATGAATCAGAGGCAGACCGATTCGCTCGTTTTCATCAAATTGAGACATTAACGACTCAGTTGACTCAATCTGAGTCTGACCGAGCTTTGAATTTAGAACAAACTAAGCAATTGTCAGTACAACTCAAAGAATCCGAATCAGATAGGTTAGCCCATTTAGAGCAAAATAAACAACTTTCAGCACAGTTAGAAGATTTAGAGTTGCATCGCGCAGCGCATATGCAACATATTGAGATATTGTCAGTACACCTCAAAGAATCCGAATCAGATAGGTTAGCCTATTTAGAGCAAAATAAGCAACTCTCAGCACATCTAGAAGATTTAGAGTTGCATCGCGCAGCGCACATGCAGCAAATTAAGATATTGACAGTACAACTTAAAGAATCCGAATCAGATAGGTTAGCCAATTTAGAGCAAAATAAGCAACTCTCAGCACAGCTAGAAGATTTAGAGTTGCATCGCGCGGCGCACATGCAGCAAATTGAGATATTGACAGTACAACTTAAAGAATCTGAATTCGATAGGTCAGCCCGTTTAGAGCAAACGAAGCAATTGTCGACACAGCTAGAAGATTTAGAGTTGCATCGCGCGGCGCACATGCAGCAAATTGAGATATTGACAGTACAACTCAAAGAATCCGAATTAGATAGGTCAGCCCGGTTAGAGCAAACGAAGCAATTGTCGACACAGCTAGAAAAGCTTGAATCGCATCGCGCAGCGCATATGCAGCAAATTGAGATATTGACAGTACAACTTAAAGAATCTGAATCAGATAGGTTAGCCCGGTTAGAGCAAACGAAGCAATTGTCGACACAGCTAAAAGAGCTTGAATCGCATCGCGCGGCGCATATGCAGCAAATTGAGATATTGACAGTACAACTTAAAGAATCTGAATTCGATAGGTCAGCCCGGTTAGAGCAAACTAAGCAATTGTCGACACAG
>JAPLRL010000046.1 GCA_026399205.1 Gammaproteobacteria bacterium | reverse complement strand
ATTCCACTTACCCCATCTAAAAAGCACCTTAATCACAGAACTATTGGCAGACTAGAGCCAAGTGCTTCTTTAAAATACAGGGAAGCGGCTTAATGCCATACTTTTGATAAAACTTCAAATTTAAAAACTCGAAGATCGAGTTATATGAAGTTTCGTAAGGATCTTGAGTTAGAAGTCAAAGCATTTAACGTCACAGAGAGTGCTACTCTTAAAAATGGCCTCACGGATGCAGAGACAAAGACTCTCAATGACGTGAAAGCCGCTCAAACTCAGACTTTGCAGCACCTTTTGCTACTGATAGATCATGTTAAACATGACGAAGGTAAACCTCAGATGCTAAAAGGCGATCAAGAGGCACTGAAATCTATTAACTATGCAAATCGAGGTATGGAGGCATACATAAAGGGAAACCTGCCCGAGGCAAAAAAATTGTTCATAGAAGCCGGAAATATGGCAAAAGAGGCTGCTGAAAAAGCAGTTGATCATTCAACGAGAAACATGTTACTCGGCTTCGCAGCGGTTCTTTTTGCAGTTGCCCTTGTCGCGGTTTGTATTTTCGTTCCACCCGTGGGTGCCGTTGTTCTTAGCGCAGCAGTGTCTGCAGGAACGCATATAGCAGCAGTAAGTTCGGCTGCATATGGTTTAGCATCTCCGCATATAGCAGCAGCAGGTATGGGTGCATATGGTTTAGCATCTGCGCATGTGGTAGCAACTGCAGCTACTAGCGTAGCCGCAGTTGCTACTGGCACAGCTGTTGTGGCAACTATTGCCAAAAAAGAAGCCAAGCAAGAGGCGTTGGCTCTATCTCGCGCTACTGATGTGATGTCGAGTTATGATAACCTTTCTAAACGCAAAGACAGTAAAGAAGACGATAAATCCAACGTTACTCCTCCCTTAAAGCCAAAAGGCTAAAAATAAGTAACTGTTGCTACAAAGACATCAACGCTGACAGTTTCAAGCCCTCTAACACCAGATCGGGCATAAGGTGATCATAAATATCTTCTTGCTCAAAGAGCGGGGCAAAACCGCCTGTTGCTAACACCACCACTTCTTCACCTTCAACACTCATTTCTTGTTTAAAACGCTGAATCAGCTCTTTGCAGGCACCGACGACCCCATAAAATATCCCTGCTTGAATGCTCTCAACTGTACTGCGCCCTACGGCTTTATTCATTTTTAAAATTTCTACTGAAGGTAATTTTGCAGTATTTTTGGCTAGAGCCTCTACTGAAAGCCGCACACCTGGCAAAATAGCGCCGCCTAAATAGGTTTTTTTTGAAGTCACGGCACAAAATGTGGTGGCGGTACCAAAATCAAGGATAATCAGCGGTCGGTTAGGAAAGGCATGAACGGCTGCGATCGCATTGGCAATGCGATCAGCGCCCACTTCGACGGGATTGCGGTATTGAATTTGAAGCCCAGTTTTAACCCCTGCTTGTAACACAAAGGGCTCGATAGAAAAATATTTAATACACGCGGCTCTTAATGAATAATCAACCGCAGGGACAACAGAGGCGATAGCAATGAGTTCAATGTGTTTGGGATCGCAGCCATTTTCAAGCAACACTTGCTTTAAAAAAATACCAAACATATCTGAGGTACAAGACACCGAAATATGCCTAAAGCGTAAAATCAGGTCTTCTTGATGAAACACCCCACCATAAATATGCGAATTCCCCACATCGATGCATAAGATCATGTTTGTTCACCAAAATATGATATTAAAATAAAGTCGGTCGATAAGCCGGGTTCTGTCGCGGACAATCATTCATCTGGGATTCATGTCACCATAAACCTCAAGCAATCTACCCGAATTCCGTACAGGCGGCACGTGATAAAACTAGGTTTTATCGGAATTCCTATTTGATCTTGCTCCAAGCGGGGTTTGCCCTGCCACGACTGTTGCCAGCCGCGCGGTGCGCTCTTACCGCACCATTTCACCCTTACCAACGGAATAAACCATTGGCGGTATATTTTCTGTGGCACTTTCCGTAGGCTCACACCTCCCAGGCGTTACCTGGCGCTTTGCCTTATGGAGCCCGGACTTTCCTCCCGCTACAATGAAGCAGCGAGCGATTGTCTAACCGACTTTAAGCTGGGGAGTGTAAGGAAAATATGCAGAAAAAGCAAGTGTCGAAGGATAGTAAGGATTTTACAACGTGGTTTTACCCCCTCCCCAACCCTCCCCCGCGAAGAACAACAACATACTGTTCATACTTCTAGCGCGGGAGAGGGGGTATTCGAGCGTAAAACACTTTAGGGATGTTACTTAGTTATTGCTCACGTGTACCTATAAATTCATCATCAAAATAATGCTTTAATTTGGTTCGCAATGTGCCTCTGCTTACGCCTAATACGCGTGCTGCACGGGATTGGTTATAACGAGTCATTTCCATGACGGTTCTAAACAGTGGCGCTTCAACAGCTTCAAGAACCAGTTCATACAAATTTAAATTTGATTGTCGTTGGTTCACGGTGCTTAAGTATTTTTTTACTAAACCAGAAACCAAGTCTTCGAACATATCACTCTGTTCGGCTTGGATTTCATTCACATTCAATGTCGCAGTCATTCTATTTCCCCTTTTCTTTTAAACAAATTCATACCTTTGAACGTGTCCACGTGGACGTCGTTCTAATTTAATACGTTCAACATGACTAACTCATATTGTGGAATATATTAACAAAATTAATACTAGATGTAAATATTGATTTAAATATATTCTTTTTATTGTGGACAGTAACTGCTCACCCACTCGTCATCCCGAGCGCAGCGAGGGATCTCCAATCAGATGGCACTGTGCCAAAATTTGGAGATCCCTCGCTGCGCTCGGGATGACGGGCGGGCGGTTCTCGTGAACAACTGACTACACAATAAAACTTTCGCCACATCCACACTGGCCTTTTTGATTAGGATTATTAAAGACAAGTTTTGCGTTCAACCCTTCTCGTATATAATCCACAACCGAGCCATTAATGAATGGTGCGCTTTGCCGATCAACACAAACCAGTAATTTATCGGCAAGGGGCAATATCATATCACCATCCCCCACAAAGTCAACATATTCGACAACATATGATAATCCGGAACACCCTGTTTTCTTTATCGAAAACCTAACCCCTATTTTTCCTTTTTGACTAAAAACATTCTTTAAAAGATGCGCCTTCGCTGTTTCAGTCAATGTAAGGGTTAAGGCTAGCGCCTCTTCTGATCGATGATGTTTCACTTCCATAATCAGTTCTCTCCTGATTTTAAAATCACGGCTGATAGTAGCCCAATGGCCCTGGTGACAGCCTCTTCGGTTGAATATCGCCCCAACGAAAAACGCAATGCCCCCAAACACAAGGCATCTGATAAACCCAAAGCCTTTAAAACATAGGATGGATGCTGGCTGGCCGCCGAGCAAGCCGATCCGCTGGATAGCGCAAGCTCAGGGAGCGAAGGCAGCAGCAAGTCTTGCTGAACACCTGCAAAACTCACATTTAAATTACCCGCCACTCGTTCGGTGGGGTGACCATTTAAACGAACGCCAGGCAAATGTGCAATGCCATCCCATAACTGTTGGCGCAACATTAAAATACGCGCATAATCTGCCAAACGGCAGCACTCCCCTAACTCAAACGCCGCCCCCATGCCCACAATTTGATGGGTTGCCAAGGTGCCCGGTCTTAAACCTCGTTCTTGACCGCCACCAAACGCAATAGGCAACACCCGAACCCGCGGTTGAGCGCGAATATACAGTGCGCCCACCCCTTTGGGGCCATAATTTTTATGCGCAGACATTGCAAGCAAGTCCGCGCCTAGCGTATCCACCTGCACCGGAATCTTGCCAACACTTTGTGCGCAATCAACATGGAGGAGTATACCACGTCCTGTTAATAATTGAGCAAGATCTGAAATCGGTTGAATCACCCCAATTTCGTTATTCACATGCATCACCGAAACCAAAATGGTCTGCGCGGTTAAGGCTGATTTGACATGCTCTAACGCTAACAATCCATCTGGTTGTGGCGCTAAATACGTCACAGAAAAGCCTTCGCGCTCTAATTGAGCAAGCGGCCCCAACACGGCTTGATGCTCTGTTTGCATCGTAATAATATGTTTGCCTTTTCTTTGATATAAGCGCGCAGCGCCTAACAATGCCAAATTGTTAGCTTCAGTCGCACCCGATGTAAATACAATTTCGCTAGGCGATGCACCAATCGTTAAAGCCACTTGTTCTCGGGCATGCTCTACCGCTTTTAACGCATGCTGGCCATACCAATGCGTCACCGAAGCTGGATTTCCAATGCCTTGCATGCCGGCTAAATAAGGCAACATCTGTTCAAAGACCCATGGATCTACGGGCGTTGTGGCCATATAATCGAAATAATCTGGAAGTGTCATCATGATTCGTCTTTTTCTTGTTTACCGTGCTGTATCCTATATTGAACACGATTCAGCATGCCTCGTAGCAAATCCACTTCCATGCGCTCTAATTGAATGCGACCAAATAACCGGCGCACCCGTTGCATTAAACGCCGCGGAGCAGTGGGTCTTAAAAACCCAATTTGCTCTAACACCTCAGCCAAATGCTGATAAAATAACTCAACGGCGTCATGTTCGGCCATGTCTTCTGAACGCATATTCACCATTGCCGCAGGCTTTAGTGCGCACATTCTTAACTCATAAACAATAATCTGAACAGCCTGAGACACATTCAACGAAGAATACAAAGGATTAGCGGGAATCACAATATGATAGTGCCCCAATAACAGCTCTGCATTGGTTAATCCTGTACGTTCCCGACCAAACACCAGCGCAACCGATTGCGTTGGATGCGTTAACGTCACCAATTCTGCTGCTTCAACAGGCGTCAAGCCCTTTAAAGCAAGTGATCGTGCCCTCGCGCTGGTCATCAAGACCAGCTGACATCCCACTAAGGCTTCTTGTAACTCATCAACCACCACGGCAGCTTGTAAAATATCATCTGAACCCGCCGCTAACTCGGTTGCCTGCGGATGAGGGAAACACTTAGGTCGCACCAAATACAATGAGGAAAACCCCATGTTTTTCATCGCTCTCGCACAAGATCCAATGTTTCCTGGATGAGAGGTTTCTACTAATACAATACGCACTCGCTCAACGTTCACTGCTTTCTTCACTCCCAAAATGCACCATCAGGCGCTGCGCTAACCGCGGGCTGATCCCCGGCACCCCACACAAGGCGACATAGCTTGCGCGCGCCAAGGCTTGAATCCCACCAAAGTGTTGCAATAAGACTTTTCGCTTTTTAGGCCCAATGCCTTCAATCTGATTTAACGTTGAAGCCATATGAAGCTGTGAGCGTTTAACCCGATGCCGCGACAAGGCAAAGCGATGCGCCTCATCGCGCACCTGTTGCAACAAGTGTAACCCTGGATCGTCGGTAGATATCAACAAAAACGTCGCACTACGCGCATCATAAATACGATCAAAACGGGCTTGGCGCAGCAGTCCTTTGGTGATGCCTAACACCCGCACCGACAACTGTAACTGTTCGAAAAGAGGTTCTACCCCATTGACCTGACCTTTACCACCATCAATCAAGACGACATCAGGCAACGCAGGATCCGTTGCATTCATCCGTTGGTAGCGTTTCAAAATCGCTTGACGAAGAGCGGCATAATCATCCCCCGGAGTGATCCCTTCAATAGAGAAGCGACGATAGCTCGAGTGCTGTGGACCTTCACGGGTGAAGACCACACAAGAGGCAATGGCCGCTTCGCCTTGGGTATGGCTGATGTCGAAGCAGGCGATGGATTGGATCTCCACGTCGTCCCGAGCGCAGCGAGGGACCTCCACCAGGCTGCAGGGGGTCCCTCGCTGCACTCGGGATGACGTGGAAAGCATCTCCTGCAATCGCACAAACTGCGCCTCAAACCCATTCGCTTTTTTTATACGTTGAGCCAAGTGCAACTGTAAATTATGCTTCGCAAAATCGAGCCATCCTTTTTCGCTTTTGTGGGAAGGCGCATAGAGGTGACAACTGTGTTGCGTCATTTGTTTAAAAATCTGTTCATAAGGTTGCAAAAACTCAGCCGGCAATGGCGGATCAATTAAAATAACGGGTGGAAGGTCTTCAGGATGCTCAAAATAATGAAATCGAGCAAATGCCTCAAACAAGGCTTGTAATTGCAAAGGTGTTGCTTCTTCGGCAACCTGCGGTGGTAAGGTCGGAAAATAAGACTGATTACGAATAATGCGCCCTTGTCGAATCACCACATGCTCAATCCCCACAAGCGCTACGCTGACATCCATCGCCACCAAGTCCACATCTCTCTCACCTTGAATCATCGCCTGAGATTGTTGAATCAGGCGCAGTTGCTGAATTTGATCGCGAATGCGTGCGGCCTCTTCAAACGCCAATCGCGTGACGGCTTGTGTCATCTCTTCGGATAATTGCGTCAGCACCGTAGCTGATTTGCCTTGCAAAAAGCCAATGGCATGCTTGACCGATTGTGCGTAGGCTTCTTGCGAAATCAGGCCCGTGCAAGGGGCCGTGCATCGCTTAATTTGATATTGTAGGCAAGGGCGGGATCGTGAACTCAAGGTACTGTCTTTACAATTGCGTAATTTAAAACACTTTTGAAGCAGATTCAGGGTTTGATGAACCGCTTGCGTATTGGGATAAGGGCCAAACACCTTGCCTGTTTTGGGCCGTTGTTTACGACGAAAAACACCTAAACTCGGAAAGGCGTGCGCCGTATCGATAAAAAGATACGGATACGTTTTATCATCTCGGAGTAAAATATTATATTTTGGTTTATTTTCTTTAATTAGGGTGTTTTCAAGTAACAAGGCTTCTGTTTCACTGCGCGTTAACGTCACCTCAATGGCGTGAATCCGCTGAACCAGCGCCTGTGTTTTCGGATGACTCACTTTTTTTTTAAAATACTGCGTCACCCTCTTTTTTAAATTAAGCGCTTTTCCCACATATAAAATCGTACCCTTTTGATCCAACATTCGATAAACGCCGGGCCCACCTGGCAAGCTTGAAAGGGTGTCTAATAATTCACGACTAGGCATCAAGGGGACGCTCAATGATACGAAACTTAATGGCAAGATGGGTTAATTCAACATCATTTTTAATATTCAATTTCTCAAAAATACGATAGCGATGGCCATTAACCGTTTTAGCGCTCAAAAATAAGCGTTCCGAAATATTAGGAACACTCATGCCACTGGTAATCATGAGCATGATTTGGGTTTCGCGATCGGTGAGCTTATCAAAAGGAGACGACACCGCTTCATCTAAGCTATTAATCGCCATACGCTGTGCGATTTCAGAACTAATATATTTTTCACCACTAGCGACTTTTCGAATAGCGGTCGCCATTTCGTCTGCACCGCACTCTTTTGTAATATAACCTTTAGCACCCAACTGCAAAACTCTAGCGGGTGCAGCGTCCGTTGCCAGCGCAGTCACCGCAATGACTTTAACCTTGGGATGCGATTTTTTTAAGCGACGAGTGACTTCCCAACCATCAATGCCCGGTAGTTTCATATCCAGTAAGACAATGTCGGGTTTATGCGCTTTGACCAGCACCAGGGCTTTTTCACCACTTTCAGCATCAGCAACCACGTCAATATCGGGCTGATCGTCTAATAAACGCCGCAGACCCATTCTCATTAATCCATGATCGTCCACGATGAGTACTTTAATCACGCTCACTCCTCAATGAGAAACAACAAGGCAAAGTATAGCACAATATGCTCACTAACATGCAAACACATGGATAGCAGGATTATTGGGCTCAATCGTAAACAAAGGAGGGAACTCACCTAAGGTTTTTGCTTGTTGCATATCTTGTTTTAAATCACGCTCAACGAGCTGATAAAGTGCTTCGAAATGTTGAATAACAAAATACACTTTTTGCAACTCATCGATACGATAAGGGGTACGAAAAACGGCTAAGGGTTCAAACAGAACGCGTAACGGCAGAGGGCTCTCTATACTATAGGGTGTTTCAGAAATCGATGACAAAATCCCGCCCCCATAGGCTCGCACGCCTGACGGCGTTTGCACCAAACCAAATTCTACAGTAAACCAAAACAGTCGTTGTAACAAAGGCCAGTCGGCCTCTGGATATTGTAAAACCAACTTAGCGTAATCCATCACAAATTGTGCATACACCGGATGTGTCAACATCGGACAATGACCAAATAGTTCATGAAAAATATCGGGTTCTTGAACATAATCAAGCTCATCGAGGGTACGAATAAACGTCGCTGCAGGAAAACACTGGTTGGCTAATAATTCAAAAAAAGACTTGGCTGATATGAGTGCTTCAACCGGCACCACTTTCCACCCTGTCAGCTGACTGAGCCGTTGATTCACCTCTGAAAGCTGCGGAATACGCGAGGCAGTCAGGCCTAGTTTCGTCAGGCCACTGACAAATTCATCGCAAGCGCGCGAGGGAATTGTGCGTAATTGGCGCTCAAATAAGAGCCCCCAAACATGGTGTTCTTCATCGTGATAAGCAATGTTCCCTTTTTCATCGGGCTGATGCGCAATATAACGGCTTTTAAATTCCATCGTAAATAGTATCAAAAAAATGCATAAATTCTTTATAACATAAACTTAGAGCAAAACACTAAATTTTTTTCAATCTCTGCCGAGAAATGATATAAAGAAGATTAAAGTGCTTAGAGGAGTACTCATGAAACGTTACTATCCATTATTTACGTCATCCCGAGCGCAGCGAGGGATCTCCTCCAAGCGGCAGGAGATCCCTCGCTGCGCTCGGGATGACGTGTTTCCGGCTTGGAATGACGGCTTGCAACTATTCATTTTTTGTTGCTTATTTTTTTCCTGCTTAACTTTGCAGGCTAACCCCTATTATGGCACTGCATTATGTGCTTACCCCCAATACGAGTGTGTCAAGGTAGGCTCTGGTGGTAGCTGGGAGCGTTTATTTCCCAATGAAGAGCAACGCGATCTCGTGCAACGACTCAACCGTTCCTATAATGCCATTTGGGCCGGACGCGAAATTGTGGTTCCTCGTAACCTTGAGCACATCACTCTCTTAGATATCTCTCCGTTCCCATTACAAATTGATGATCTCGACAAACAAGTCATCGTCGACCAAGATAAATTGGCCTGGGGTGCCTATCAAGACGGAAAACTCATTAAATGGGGGCCCATTGCGTCGGGTCGAGATAAATGCCCAGATAGTGCCAATTCTTGTAAAACCATGTCTGGAGTCTTTCACTTTTTCAGTAAAGAAAACGAACATTGCCGGTCTAATGTCTACCCTATTGGAAAAGGCGGTGCACCGATGCCTTATTGTATGTATTTTCATAAGGGTCTTGCATTACACGGCTCAAATGATATCCCCGGATACCGTGCCAGCCACGGTTGTGTGCGCCTTTTCACCAGTGATGCCAAATGGTTAAATCACGAATTTGTAACCATTACCAATGATGCCACTAACCAACCCGGTACCAAAGTCACCGTCAGACCAGCTATTTTGAGAGAGGATCGATCATGAGCAAAAAATTAATTTCCTTACTCCTTATCCTCATGGGCACGCTCCCTACCCACGTGCTTTTGGCAAAAGAAAATGAAGATAATTTTCCGACGGAATGTAAAACCGCTGGGTATCATTTTAAAATGAAAACCGTTGAGCTGGCCCCTGATCAATCCACACAAAAACAAGCCATGTATTTCTTTCACAACACAGGCTCAGAGGACTTACAACTTTACCAGATGCGCGGCAAAGACAGCAGTCGCAGCTTATACTTGAATCACACCATCCACCCGAATCAATGGGCAGTGCTTGCAACCAGCGAGAAGGTAACCCGCTATATTTGCACCCATCCTGCGCCTAAGCTCACTCAAGGTAAAATTGTTGATTGCGCTGACAGTGTTAAAATATGTCAATTTACCCATGTTCGATTTGGCATGAACAATAAAGGAAATTACTGGATTGTCGACAATACTGATAAAAACAGTGCACTAAGAGGAATCGTCCATTATGGCATCATTCCGTAAAAACAATATAATAGCCCAAGGAGTCATCATGAAGTCGCTTACTTACGGATTTTTTATGTTGGTCACGGTATTTAATATCGCGTTCGCTGATAGCGGTAAAGTGGCTTTCCAAGAAGGGCAATATAAGCGTGCAAGCCTACTCTTACAACCGAGCGATCCGGTGAATGATTTTTATTTGGGTAAATTACGCCTATATGGGTATGGCTTATTAAAAAACACCCCACTGGCACTCCATTATTTCACCGAAGCAGCAAACAAAGGGTATCTTCCTGCCGAACAATTGATGGCGCGCTATAGCCTGGTTGCCGAAAATGATCCTGCAAAAGCCTTAAACTGGTTTAAAAAAGCAGCGGCAAACGGCGATACAACTGCACGCATGTATTGCGCAGCTGCCTATTTATTTGGATATGGCGCGCCTAAAAATCCGGACATAGCGCGAAAGTTTTATATCGATGCAGCAAGAGACGGTGATCCATTAGCACAATTCACCTTAGGAAATAACTTTCTCGAAAGCAAAGCACTCAGCAGTAAAAAATTGGGTCTCATTTGGTTAAATAAAGCGGTCAGCAAAGGCAATGCGCAAGCTGAAAATGCCTTAGGTGAATTACTCCTTGAAGGAAAAGTCCTCCCACAAAATACCCAACAAGCCCAACAGTTGTTCGAGAAAGCTGCTCTTCAAGGCCTGGCGTCAGCCATGGTGCACCTCGGAGAATTAGCGCAATCTCAACATCAAGATGAACTCGCAAAAAGCTGGTTTTCGAAAGCCAAATTACAAGACAATCAAGATAAACAAGCCAATCCTCAACAGCTTGTTATCCATTGGTTAACGGACAACAAAGCCCACGATTTCTCACAAACCCCTTATCGCTTAAGTGGCATTTTAAAAACCTGGTTGAGCCCCAAGGCACACCAAGATCATCAGTATTTCTCAGCCCCAGAAAAGGCGACAATTGCGTCTGCTCAATTATTTAAACCCAACTTTCGCATGATTCAACCTGAGCAAATTCCACTGAGCGATTATTTAGATAGCATCACCCTGCGTAGCGCCGCGATGTCTCCAACCTTGCAAGACTATCCTCAATACCCGCTTCCCGCTGCCATTGCGTTTTATAAAAATCTTGACTCTCCTGTTTTACGCCATGGCGAACAAGCTGAACTTATTTATCCGAATGCACAACTCAATGAGATCAATAACGATCCTGATATATTAGTGCAATTAGGCCTGATGCCAGCTACCCAGCGCCAACGTATTAATTTTCAAGGGGCCTTATTGGCACTCTATAACCGCGCGATCTTAAGCGATGCGGATGCCCAATTTGAGTTAGGCCAGCTATACAATACCGGGGTAGGGGTTGCAAAAAATATTAATCAGGCGATTACCTACTATCAACTCGCCGCTATTCAGCAAGAAGTTCGTGCCGAATATAATCTAGGTTTGCTTTATTTATCAGGTCAAACCGACCCAATTGACTATGCTAAAGGCGTTGATTGGATGACCGATGCAGCTTTTAAAGGCAATGCCCCTGCTCAGTATGTTTTAGCCAGTATTTATCAACGCGGTCTGAGTGATGCAAATGGGCAACTGATTGTTTCCCCCTCACCTGATCAATCTATGGCCATGTATTACTTGGCGTCGTCCAGTCATTTTGCGCCAGCTGAATATCAATTGGCGACGTTACTCGTCAAACAAAACGCCAATACATTTTCTGTAGAAGCCAAAGCACAACGCCAACAGTTTATCAAACAACTGTATGCAGATGCTGTCCGCCAAGGTCATGCTGAATCGAGACTCCCCTTATCGTTTTATTTAGCCATGAGTCCTGACCAAGACGAGCAACATCGTGCGTATACCCTTGCGATCCAAGCGTCATCAGACAACCCTACTGCGGCATTACTCCTTGGCATTTTGTATGATCGAGGCATCGGTGTGGGCAAAGATAAGAGCGAAGCCTTACATTGGTATGAACAATCGCTGAATCATCCTGTAACTGCCTTTATTCTAGGTACTTATGCCAGTAATGGGGTAGAAGGGCCCCAAGATAAAACGAAAGCCAACGACTTTCTCAGCGAGGCGTCCAAACAACACTTACCCTATGCAACCTATAACTTAGCCATTCTACGCCATCAACAAAAAGAGCCCTTCTTACCGACCCTAGAGCAAGCACAAAAAGAAGGCAGTCCAACGGCAGGGCTTCTCTTGGCTGACTATGCGCTGACGCAATCACAAACGCCTGAACATCTAGCATTAGCACAGCAAATTTACACAGAGTTTGCAGAAAAAGGCGATCGTGTGGCTGCAACCAAATTGGGATATCTTTACGATCAAGGCCTCGGCATGGAACCTAACCCCGCCTTAGCTGAAAAGTGGTATCAAGTTGGCGCAACACAGCATCAACCCATTGCTCAATTCCTCTTGGGCAGCCTCTACCAATCGGGCAAACTTAACCAACCCAATTATGCAGAAGCTGAAAAATGGTATCGTGCCGCATCCCTTCAAGGCAATCCACAAGGAACGATTGCGTTAGGTGTATTAGAAGAAACTGTCCATGAAAATTATCAACAGGCAGCTAAAGACTATACCCTAGCGTTACCTGCAGGTAACCCCATTGCTCAATACAATCTTGCGCTCATCAAAGAGTATGGAAAAGATCAACCCGTCGACTACGCTGGTGCTCTTTCACTTTACACTGAAGCTGCGCAAAACAATCATCTTAAATCGATGACGCAACTCGGCCACTTATACCTCAACGGATTAGGAACTGAAAAAGATACCGACAAAGCAAGCTACTGGTTTGAAAAAGCAGCCAGCAGCGGCGAGCCCACCGCTTTATATCAACTGGGCCTCCTAAAAAACGAGACCGACCCCAAACAAGCGGCCCTAGATTTTGAAAAGGCGGCAAACCTTGGCAATGAACAAGCCGTCTTGGCATTGGCTGGGATGTTACAGCAAGGAAAAGGGGTTCCTAAAAATGAAGAACGCGCCATCGCGCTCTACACCCAAGCCGCCAATCAACACAACGCCCAGGCTGCACTAGACCTTGCGAAACTCTATTTCCAACAAGGCCAGGTTCAACAAGCCAAACAATGGCTTGAAAAAGCGAAAGCAGAGGGTCACCCTTTAGCAGAAGCAGAACTCTCGGCCTTCAAGGCGGAGTTACAACCGCGTGTCAGTCTGCTGCCGGCGATAGCCTTGCCCGCGCAAGCACCACGTAAAGAGATCACGACGATTCGTCCGTAGTACGATGCCTTACCATTACTATGAGCAGCCCCCTCGCCCGCGCCGGAAGGGTCAACATGTCTGGATTTAATTCGCGGGAGAGGGTTGGGGAGAGGGCCTGCGATAGTTTCAGCCCTCTCCCCAACCCTCTCCCGCGATGAACCTCAGTTTTCTTCTCTATTTTTCGGCGCGGGCGAGGGGGCAGATTTTGCTAACTGATGAGCTAAGAGATTTTAAACCGCCTCTCAAACCGATGACAATAAGGCATTGAGCCATGATGAACATAATACTGTTGATGATCCACCTCAGCGACCCAAAACGTCTGGACAGCTAATAGTTTGGTTTTAACATCATACCCACCCTCAACCAATTGACGAATCAACTCTTTTGCGGTGTTCAGTTGAGCATCGGTATAATAAAAAACCACACTTTGATATTGCGCGCCGCGATCAGGACCCTGCCCTGCGGCCTGGGTCGGATCGTGAATTTCGAAAAATCGTTTTAGCACGGTCGCATCGTCTAGTTGATTCACATCATAAACGACCCGCACTGCTTCATAATGCCCTGTAGTCCCCGTGCATACTTGTTCGTAAGATGGATGAAGCACGTGCCCACCGGTATAGCCCACTTCGACTTTAAGGACCCCCGGTAACTGATGAAGAAAATAATCCACGCCCCAAAAACAGCCCCCAGCAACGATCACTTCTTGTGTATCTAGCACCATGCTATCAACAACAAAATCTAACGACGCTGCATTGATACAATAGCGCTGGTTTTTTGCTGTGAAGCCTTCTCCAGTAAAAACATGACCTAAATGCCCTTTACAACGCACGCAGCTCAATTCTGTACGGATCCCATCGCTATCAGGGTGTTGTTGAACGCTATCTAATGCCACATCAAAACTAGGCCATCCACAGCCTGAGTCAAATTGAGCATCCGCTCTAAATAACGCAAGACCACAGCGTCTACATAAATACGTGCCTGTGTTGGATGGTTTTGGATAGCCCCCAGTGAAGGGGGGCTCTGTCGATTGATCACAAATGATTTGCCGAGTAACAGGTGTTAAACTGGCGAGTTTATCTAAATACAACCTACTCCCCTTTACTGTCATCCATCATTTTTTTCATGGCATCCATTTTTTCTTTTTCACACTGGTCCATCTTGGTCGATAGACTGGCTTTTTGTTTCGCATCTAACACGTTATACATATGGTGTTTCATCATGATTTTGGTCTTCATGATCGACCCCATCAGCTCTTTTTTCTGATTAATCAAGGTATCTAGTTTTGCTTCATCCATTTTTTCTGAACGAATCAATACTTTAGCTTGAGCATGTAATTCTTTCATTTCAGACCATTTACCATGCAAACTTGCTTTCATTTCTGCCTTCATGGCATCAACTTTAGTCTGCTGATCTTTAGTGAGATGCACGCTTTTTACAGCAGCACGCACGCAATGATCGTAAGGACAGCCTGTTTGATGGCTCTCGTGAGAAAAAGCAGCTTGACTAAACGAAAGCGACAAGACCAAAGCAGGCAACAACATTTTCTTTATCATGATGAGTCCTTTTTATGGAGTGAGTAGCAAGGTAATGGTTGTACGAAATAAAGTATAGGTTAGAAGTGTGGGGATTACAAATCAGGACGTTAACGGGTAAAAAAAGGTGACTTCATGTTTGTTATAAAACAAATTTAGCACCCGCGAATGGGGTATCGCTTGAAAAGGTTTAAGCAGCGCTAAATCGGTTTTTCCTTGCAATTTAATGGTAAAAATCAGGCGTTTTGCTTTGCCGGATGCAATCCACTTCATAATCAACGCATAGGCCCTATCTGGATAACACGCTACATCCGATAGCACCCAGTCATAAGCGTCTTCAAGCTTATCAGGATCGATGGCAAAGGCGCTTTGTTTTAAAAATTTCACCCGGGGTAGCTGCATGATGGCGGGATCTAAGTCTGCTTTATCTACTGCCGTAACGTTAGCGCCTAAAGCCTGCATGACATAGGTCCAACCGCCGGGGGATGCCCCTAAATCTAAGACCGTATCATTGAGTTGTGGATACGTTCCTAGCAAAGTTAATGCCTCCCATAGCTTTAAATAAGCGCGATTAGGCGGATTTTGTTTATCTTCCATAAAAAAACAAGCCCCATCCGGCCATTTTTTAAGGCGCTGGGTGCTATAGACTAGGGTATGTTTGTCTAAGAGAAAAAACCCGCCGATGGCTGGCATCTCTGTTTCAATAGGAAAGTTGCGCGTTAAGGGCGGGCATTTGCGTAATTGTGCCTCAATGAGCCGCGAGCGCCGTACGTGATGCACGGGGTGTACATACCAAAATTTACCCGCTTGTCTGAGGAGGCTGACTGCTTCAGAAATCGATTGGAACGTTGCAATGTGGGGCGTTAGCCAGACATCTTGTGCGAAACAGACATCCTGTTTTGTACGGGGTGATAATACGAGGTTTTCGATGACCTCAATTCCTTCACCTAATTCTTCGCAGAGCTCAGTGAGGAAAGTGGGTTTTGCGATGTAGATTGCTGCGATGTTTTCAGGAGACATAGATATCCAATCGAGAAGGTACGGTTATTGTTGGGGGGCATCGTAGGGTGGACAAAGGAGCCTAACGATGATGTTATCGGTTAGCAGAAAACGTCAGGCGACGTGTCCACCGGTGGCTCCGAGCAACCGGTGGGCACGTCGCCCATGATTTTCCAGCCAGCGGCAAGATCAATGTGTGGCTCCTTTGCCCACCCTACGAACATCGCTCAAAATAAGCAGATTTGGCCAATTTCAACCCAACTCAGCAAACACCTCTTCCGCCGCCTGTTGAGTCGCACGAATATCCGACATCTGGTGCGCACTAGACACAAACCCAGCTTCAAACAAAGACGGTGCAAAATACACCCCTTTATCTAACATCGCATGAAAAAATGTTTTAAATAACGGCTCGTCAGATGCCGCCATATCGGCGTAGCTTTCAATCGTTTCTTTTTCGCTAAAACAAAAACCAAACATGCCGCCTAAGGATTTTCCAGAAAACGGAATGTTGTAGTGGTGAGCGGCCGAAGCTAACCCTTCAATTAAACTTTGCGACAATACTTGTAAGTTATCATAAAATCCAGGTTGCGCGACTTCATTGAGGGTTGCAAGGCCCGCTGCCATCGCCAATGGATTCCCAGATAAGGTCCCCGCTTGATAAACCGCTCCTTCTGGCGCTAAATGAGACATGATTTCTCGTTTACCCCCAAGTGCACCCACCGGCATGCCGCCACCAATCACTTTACCCAACGTGGTTAAATCAGGTGTGATTTGATAAACCGCTTGCGCCCCACCTAGTGCGACTCGAAATCCCGTCATGACTTCATCAAAAATCAGTACGCTCTGATAACGATCGCATAACTCTCGCAACCCCTTTAAAAACCCGGGTTTGGGTAATACAAATCCCATATTCCCTGCGATGGGCTCTAGGATGACTGCGGCCAAATCGTCTGCATACTTTTCAAATAGCTTAGCAGTCCCCTCTAAATCATTAAAATCAACCGTTAAGGTATGCTCCGTGATGCTCGCAGGAATGCCTGGTGTTGAAGGAATACCTAGGGTCAGTAAACCTGAACCTGCTTTCACTAACAAGCCATCGCTGTGTCCGTGGTAACAGCCATTAAATTTGATGATTTTATTCTTACCCGTGTAGCCCCTGGCTAAACGAATGGCCGTCATGGTGGCCTCGGTACCCGAATTAACCATGCGAATTTTTTCAATTGAAGGCATCAAGTCAATGATGCGCTGCGCTAATTTAATTTCTAATTCGGTGGGTGCACCAAAGCTCATACCTTGATTGAGCACATTGGTGACTGCGGCGATCACCTTAGGATGGCAATGCCCTAAAATTAAAGGCCCCCATGACCCCACATAGTCAATATAGTGGTTATCATCAACATCAATTAAATGCGCACCAACGCCTGCTTTAAAAAAAATAGGATCGCCGCCAACGCCTTTGAATGCACGAACGGGCGAATTCACGCCACCAGGAATCAATGCATTCGCTTTTTTAAACAAATCACTTGAGTTTGTCATTTTATCCCCTATTTTTGTAACTATTCAGCACAAATGACCTAAGGTAGGGTGGATTAGGCGCCCGCGGCGCCGTAATCCACCTTGTCTCTAAGTTCAAAGGTGGATTACGGGCCTGGCGGCCCTAATCCACCCTACCTTAGTTCATTTTGATGAACAGTCACCTATTTTTTTAGTAAATCCACAGGAATCCAGACCTCGTTATCTCGCTGCTCAGAGCGTGGCTGTCCTTTCCAGGCATGGCCGTATATAATTTCATACCGCAAAGGCGCTTTATGTTCAGCTGTCATCCAGTTTGCGGTATAAACCTCTTCTGCGCGTCGCCAAGCTGCTTTTCCGGTCAACCCGGCTCTGCGATTTGCATGCATATTACGCACGCCTTGGGCCTTTAAACTGCGAACCAATGCCATAAATGACGCATAATGTGCCACTAAATCTTCTCGGTCTACCACTGGATCTAAAAATCCATGAGCCATCAATTGATCACCCACATCATGCATATCAGGAAAAGAAAACACATGATCAAATTTATCCACCCTTGACCAGGCCTCTTTTAACTCAAAAAATGTATCTGGGCCCAAAGTGGAAAAGAAAAAACATCCGCCCGGCTTTAAGACTCGCATCACTTCTTTAAATAAGGCAGGCATATCGCTTGACCAATGCACCACTTGATTCGCAAACACCAGATCAACACTGTTACGTGCGATAGGGCACTGCATCATATTGGCTTGTAACAAAGTGAATGCGTCGATGGAGGCTCGAGACTTAGCCGCACCCAACATGGGTAAAGCATAATCTAGGCCCATCACCAAGGCATCAGTGTAACGTTGTTTTAATTGCTGGGTCCAAGTGCCTGTCCCACAGCCTAAATCTAAAACGACAGCAGGACGCATCGCCAAATAACTCAGTCGTTCAAATAATCGATCGCCAATTTCTCGTTGAATGACCGCAACATCATCATACTGAACCGCGGCTTTACCAAAAGCCTTGCAAACTTCTGTTTCTAACTTCATCATCACTCATTCTCTTTGCGTCCAGCTTATCACTCAAGCCATGATTCATATCCGCTTTCTAGCTAAACGCTGTGTGTTATGCCAATTCAAACATCATGGCCAGCACGCAGTGTGCGAGCACTGTTTTCACTATCTTCCGCGTTTGCAACATCCTTGCACGCGCTGTGCAACCCCGTTGTTTGACACATCCCTTGCACAATGCAGACCCTGTCTCCTCACCCCACCCATGACAGACAAGCTGACGATTCATTATGCGTTTGTCGAACCCTTAAGATCGCTGATTCACACCTATAAATTTCAGCACGGCCTCTATCTATCAAGTTTTTTAAGCAAATTAATGTTGAGTCACGCAGACTGTGAAGAACCCCCAGAATTACTTATTCCAGTGCCACTGCACTACGCTCGTTTATCAACGCGTGGATTCAATCAAGCAAGCCTCATCACCACCCATTTAAGCCGCGCGCTACACATTCCTTATGATGCCCACTGCTGTAAAAAAATAAAACACACTCCGCCGCAAGCCTCTCTGCCCGCCAACCTAAGGATGAATAACCTCATAGATACGTTTCAAGTGAGCTCTATCACTCAGCGCCACGTAGCACTCATCGATGATGTGTACACGACAGGAACCACCGTCAACGCCTTAGCCCAGCTCTTAAAAGAGAAAGGCGTCGAGCGTGTGGATGTGTGGTGTGTTGCAAAGACGCTTCCTCCCTCACTGACGTCATCCCGAGCGTAGCGAGGGATCTCCATCAGTTTAGCACCTCACTCATCCAAGGAGATCCCTCGCTGCGCTCGGGATGACGTGTTACTTTTTGGTGTTATCCACCACCAAGCGCACAAAAGGCGCTTGCGATGAGGACTCAACACCACGTAATTCACTATTCTGCCGATACACCTCAAACGTTCGGTAAATGGTCTCACTCTGGTTGTCGACCAACTCCACATCATGGCCCGTCTCATCAATCAACGTCACCGTTAAATGTACCTCTCTAAACTGAGGTACATGGTATTGTTTTTTAAACAAGCGAACCACACTCAACATACTGTCGACCAACTCATCCCCAGTATGTTTACCTTTGAAGATGATATCCATCATGCCTCCTAAATTATAATCTACTTGAACTTATTATCGGCAGTTTGTAGTTATTATTTAGGATTAGCCCACCCTACGATCTTATTCCTCTTCACCTTCTTGTGCGACCACGCTCTCTTCAACCTTCTCAACAACCGGCGCTGCTGCTTTTACAGGTGCTGCAGGTTTATCCGGCCATTCGAGCTTGACTCGGCCTTGCTTATCAACGCCTGCAACAAACACCGAAATCGGTTGTCCTTCAGACAGAACCGTTTCTACTTTTTGGGTTCGATCGTTACAAATTTGTGAAATATGCAATAAGCCATCTTTACCAGGCAATAAGTTAATAAAGGCACCAAACTCAACAATTTTGGTGACGGAACCGTGATACGTCTGGCCGACTTCTACTTCAGCAATGAGCTGCTTAATTTGTCGTTCAGCTTCGCGCAATGCTTCCGCATTTGGAGAAAACAATTGAACCACACCGGCGTCATCAATATCAATTTGAACCCCAGTGCTTTCGATTAATCCTTTAATGGTGACCCCACCTTTACCAATGATGGTGCGGATTTTATCTTCAGGTACTTTCATCAATTCAATGCGTGGTGCAAACTCAGACAGCTCTGTGCGTGACGCCGCCAGCACTTGATTCATGATGCCGAGAATATGCAGCCGCGCTTTCTTCGCTTGCTCCAAGGCTTGTTCCATGATTTGTTGCGTGATACCGGTGATTTTAATATCCATTTGCAGTGCGGTTATACCCTCACCCGTCCCTGCGACTTTAAAATCCATGTCTCCTAAATGATCTTCATCACCAAGAATATCGGTTAACACCGCAAATTGTTCCCCTTCTTTAATCAATCCCATCGCAATACCAGCAACAGGTGCTTTAAGAGGTACACCCGCATCCATTAATGCAAGGCTTGTCCCACAGACGGTTGCCATTGAACTTGAGCCATTTGACTCAGTAATTTCAGAAACCACACGGATCACATAAGGAAATACCGCTGTTTTGGGTAACACAGCCATCATGCTGCGTCTTGCTAAGCGACCATGCCCAATTTCACGACGTTTTGGGCTGCCCATCATGCCGGTTTCACCCACGGAATAGGGAGGGAAGTTATAATGCAACATAAACCGATCGCGCGTCTCGCCGACTAAACTATCTAAAATTTGCGCATCGCGATCGTTGCCTAGTGTAGCGGCCACAATGGCTTGCGTTTCCCCGCGAGTAAACAACACCGAGCCATGAGCTCTGTCTAGGCATTTTGTTCTAATGGCAATAGGCCTAACGGTTTCACGATCACGACCATCAATCCGCGGCTCTCCTAATAAAATGCGCTGTCTAACCACGCGTTTTTCAAGGGATTCAAATGCCGCATCAACCAACTCTGGCGTAAACTCAGGGTTCTGTTGACCCAAAGATTCAATTACGTTTTGTCTTAATGCTTGTAAACGCTCACGTCGTGCGAGTTTATCTTTAACGTTATATGCGTCTTTAATGCCGTCTTCAGCCAGTTGGTTCAATTGATCAACCATTCCAGCAGGTGCTTCAGGCGCACTCCAGCCTACAGCGCCTTTGCCTACTTCGTTCGCAAACGCAACAATGGCATCAATCACTGGTTTCATCATTTCGTGACCAAACATCACCGCACCCAACATCACTTCTTCACTCAGCTCTTGTGCGCCTGATTCCACCATTAAAATCGCGTCTTTGGTGCCTGCAACAATCAAATCGAGCATCGATGTTTCATTGGTTTTCAAACTTGGGTTTAAAGTATAAATTCCATCTTGATAACCCACACGAGACGCAGCAATCGGCCCTGCAAATGGCAAGCCTGAAATCGCAAGCGCTGCTGAAGCACCAATCATGGCAACAATATCTGGCTGCACATCAGGGTTGAGCGACAATAAGGTCGCCACCACTTGAACCTCTTGACGATAACCTTTAGGAAATAAAGGACGAATCGGCCGATCTATCAACCGTGATGTCAAGGTTTCTAATTCGCTTGGACGGCCTTCTCGACGATTAAATCCACCGGGAATTTTACCAGCCGCATAGGTTTTTTCTTGATAATGAACAGTCAAAGGAAAAAAATCGTTCACTTTGGTGTTGTCTTTTTTGCCGACAACCGTCACCAAAAGTTGTGTGCCACCCATATTAATAAATACGGCACCATCGGCTTGTCTTGCGATTTCCCCTGTCTCTAAAACCAGTTTATGTTCACCTAATCGAATTTCTTTGATCACTTTAGTCACGTTTGTACCTCATTATGATATTGAATGTATGCTGCGTAAAAATAAAAAAAGGCGCCCCATGTGGCGCCTTGCCTCTATTTATAAAACCTAAAACCAACGTCTTGACAAAAATCAATATGAATCCCGTAATCCCAAGCTTTGAATCAATGTTTGATACCGCGATGTGTCTTTTCGTTTCAAATATTTCAATAATTTTCTGCGCTTATTCACCAAATGTTGTAAACCGCGTCTTGAGTGAAAATCTTTTTTATGAACCTTAAAATGGTCCGTCAAGTACCGAATTCGTGACGACATCAAAGAAACCTGAACTTCCGGTGAACCTGTATCACCCTCGGATGTTTGATATTGGCTTACGACTGCTGCTGTATCAACACTGCTTAAAGACATGGTAGCTCCTACGCTAATTCATAAAGATTTTATAATAAAAGGACGGTGATTCTAGCAAAATTTATAGGGGTCTGACAATATCTTTGAGAAAAAAATGAAGGTAGAATAAAAAACCACTCCCTGAAATCCTGGAACACTGCACATGGACGACCTACTCAAACTCGACGACTACCTTAATGAAGAAGAGCGACTTTTTCAACAACAAGTTGCAAAATTTGTTAAAGAGCAGGTCGACCCTGTGATATCTGATGCTTTCGAAAAGGGTACGTTTCCAACCAACCTCATTCAATCTTGCGCTAGCATGGGTTTATTTGGGTTAACCCTGCCGACCGAATATGGTGGCTTAGGAGCGTCTTATTTAGCCTATGGCTTGGTCTGTCAAGAACTAGAGCGCGGTGACAGTGGGCTACGTAGCTTTATTTCTGTACAAAACTCCTTGTGCATAGAGCCTATATATCGATTTGGAAGTGACGCACAAAAAAAAACCTATTTACCCGCTATGGTTAAGGGTGACGTGATTGGCTGCTTCGGGCTCACCGAACCAGACTCAGGCTCAGATCCTGCCAGCATGAAAACCCATGCAAAAAAAGTGAAAGGCGGATATGAATTAAATGGCAGCAAGCTCTGGATAACCAATGCGCCCATTGCTGATCTGGCGATTGTCTGGGCAAAAACTGAAGACGGGATTCGTGGATTTTTAGTCCCCAAAGAGACGCATGGCTTCACACGCATTGAAATTCACCATAAAATGTCATTACGCGCCTCTTTCACCGGCGAATTAGTGTTTGAACAAGCGTTTATTCCAGATGCCAACCTGCTCCCTGGTTCAACCATCGGGTTAAGAGCCGCGTTACACTGCTTAAATCAAGCGCGTTTTGGTATCAGCTGGGGAAGCATCGGTGCTGCCATGGCATGCTTTGATATCACCCAAGATTATTTGCTCACCCGAAAACAGTTTGAAAAACCTTTGGCCTCTTTTCAGCTGGTACAAGATAAATTAACTGACATGTACAGTGCGATTCTTAAAGCCCAATGCCTTAATTTACGCGTGACCCAGCTCAAACAAGCAGGGGCTGACACCCCCACCATGATTTCATTGATCAAACGCAATGCGTGTCGAGAAGCCTTATGGGTTGCGAGAACGTGTCGAAATTTATTGGGTGCAAATGGGATTAGCTTGGAATATCACGTGATTCGGCACTTACTCAACTTAGAATCTGTATTTACTTATGAAGGGACGGATCATATTCATACCTTGGTCTTAGGTAAGCATATTACGGGAATTGATGCGTTTCATTAGGTAATATCCCTGAATTTTTTTACGCTCGAATGCCCCCTCTCCCGCGCTAGAAGTTTGAACAGCATGTTGATGTCTTTCGCGGGGGAGAGGGGGCATTCGAGCGTAAAAAAATTCAGTGACGTTCCCTAATATCTTTTTTTGCAGAATATGTTGTTTTTTAATTTCAAAGAATAGAATATGCCTCTTTTAATTGCATTATGAGTTCATTGATGAATAATTACCCTCCGGAGCACCTACCGTCTCCCTCTATTTTATATGCGGATACACCATGGCAAATCGTGAGTGGCAACTTATCTGATGAAGGACAATTAGAAGGCGGAGTCAAATTATATCATGATATTGTGCCTGATCTTTCTCAAAGCCCATACGCCACCAAAATTGAACTGACGGGTACTTTTGTAAATCACAGCTGCACTGAAGGGGTATTAACAATACATTTAAGTAACGGAAATATCATTACGCTAACAGGCCATGTGATATCAAAAGGAAAGCATCATCTTTTCGGGAGTGAAAAAAAACAAGTTAGATATCAAGGAGAATTGATACAGCATAATGCTGAAAAACAAATAATCCAGCACATCACGACAAAAGCGGGCGGTTATTTTTGTCAACCACCTTATGTCCAAATAGTGGGTGGGGCCTATCTCAAATCCTATACTTATCAGCAAGACGAGCCCGATACATTACTAACACAAAGAGAGTGGACAGGTATGTATCATGAAAGCGCCATGTCACAAGGCGTGCAGGTGACTCAATATGAAGCGAAACAAGAGAAATGGGTCGATATCGGTGCGTTTGACGAACATAATTGCCTACACACGCCCCATGGGGAACGTTTGTTATATGAGGCCGATAATGAAACCGCACCGAGTTATTCAGAACATGGGAACTATACTCATGGTGTGTTTACACAAGGGTCTCGTTTTAAAAAAACGCCCGATGAATTAACCTATTATGAGGGGGCATTTAAGGGCGGCAATAATAATGAAGTACCGCATGATATAAATGGGATATATCTGACAACACACCCCATCGTCAAAGCCCTGGAAATCTATATCGGTATTGAGAACTGCGCCCCAATTAAACCTTATTTTTTTAATGTATCGCTAGAGGGCGCGAGGATTCAACATATTGCGCTAATCCACCGTGAGAAACCCGCTACCGAGACTTATGATGTTAAACTATGGGGTGCTACGTTTCTGCCAGGACAAGGCTATCAGGTTGAAAACTACCTTTGCACGTTATCTTCACCCAATAAATCAAAATTATCACTGATTTCTAGACTCATGAAACCCGAGGTGTATATTCCACAAATTGAAGCATTTTTGATTCGATTTGCAGAAGATGTGACGTCACTTCAGTCACTTGAGTGTAAACTATCAAAGGCATTACCCCCACAACAGGTACACCCTAGTCAGCCGCTTGCTCCACAACCAAGCCAAGAATGGATGGCGTTTTTTGCATATAAACCCACCACACTTACACTTGAAGAGATGAGGCAAAAAAATATTGATATCATGTATCGTGGGTTTTTAAAATATGCGCAACCTACACCGCGCTAGCAAGGAGAGCCACTCATGACCCGCACAACTACGCGATGATCTCAAAGAATCGGTCGAATTTTCACACTGTGCTGAATGGCAGGAAGTTTGGCCGCACTTTGGGCACTGAGGGGGTCTTATTCAAGCGTATTCATCCCCTCACTACCCATAAGCCAAGAATAGTAGCTTGGATGAATTGTAGCCTTGATGCAGCGTAGCGCTGAGGAATCCAGGCTACTATCCTTAACTTAATGGCAGTGATTCATACCCTACCCCCTTACTCAGTTAGGTGGTTGATTGTTTGTTTATTTTTTACACTTACAGGTGTCGTAATTAACATATATTCAATCAAACTGACCCTAGGGAGACAATCATGCAAAGTGTAGTGCCCGCAGCTACAAACGATGTTCCACACCTTAAAACATACTTAACGCAAGCCCTATCCGAAGAAAAAAACAATGTTGATCCAATATACTTACCCCATGCATTAGATCAACACTGGGTCAAACTCACTCAGCAGCAATCCCGTTGTTTCGTCTTGTTATTACGTGGATATACCGCAAAACAAATGGCAGAAGTCATGAATTTATCTTACCGAACGATTCAACATTATACAGCCACTGTGTATGAACGATTAGGCTTTGATAATAGCAGAGGATTAATCAGCCATTATGTTTATATGATGATGCAGTAGACAACTGAGCCAATATTGTATTATAATTGCCCAAATTGATAATTTATTAAATTGGGCATCGATGATTTACAACCTCTTTTTAACTCAATATCAACTCACTCCAGACAGAATCGCACTGGTTTCTAGTTATGGTCAAATATTTACCTATGAACAGGTCCGTCAGAGGGTTAATCAGTGGGCAAATTATTTGGTTGATAGCGGTGTTGGCGCTGGCGACAGGGTGGGTGTGCTATTAGATGATGAAGATAGCCATTATTTTATTCTCTTAGCTTTAGATAGAATCAATGCTTGTTATGTGCCTTTTGATACCGATATTCCAAAACGTCAGCTTACTATCGATATTGCTACCCTTCATTTAAAAAAGATGATCATCGAAACGACGTTAACTAATGAATTTAAAGTTCCCGTGGTACTCGCACTCCTACTTTGCAAACAACAAATTTCGACCTACTCCTTTCAAGAGCCCAAGATTTCATACGAGATCAATGGATTTGAAAAAATCTTATATCTCATGTCGTCATCTGGATCGACCGGCCATAAAAAATGGATTCCCATCATGGGCGCAGGCATCAATTATTGGGCTGACACCATAAAAAACACCATGGGACACGATAAAGTAGATCCCATTTTTCGTTTCTTATCTACGCGAAGCCCGGCTTTTGATGCCCGGATTGCTGAGGTCGTTTTGAGCTTAAGTTTAGGTGCAGAGCTCCATTTGCTCACACGCTTCCAACGAAAAGATCTCCGCACTATCGTAGAAGTCGCTAAAGATGCCCATATTTATTGTCTCCTGTTTGTTGCCTCTCAATTAAACACAGAACAATTGGAATCGATTTTATCTGATTTAGCTGCTCATTCTTGCGTGAGTCATTTAATGGTCACAGGAGATGCCTGTACACCGCTTTTAAAAGCACTGTGTGAAAAATATAAAATAAATTTATGGAATTGCTATGGCCCCACAGAAGCCACCTTTGGCATCAGCCAAGAAAAAGTAAACGGTCTAGAAACCCCGATGTTTAATGACCAAGCCATTGTCCCGATTGGAAAGCCTTATGGACATGACATTCAGTGTCATGTGATTGAGGATATTTTACATATTGAGTCACCTTATTTAACCCCAGGTTATGTGGATGAAGCAGCCAACCAAACTGCCTTTAAATGGATCACAAATCAACTAGGTGAAAAGGTCCGCGTGTTTAATACGGGCGATAGGGTTCGCGAACAAGATGGTTATTTATTTTATCTAGGGCGTGAAACTGAAGAAAGCCATTGCAAAATCAGTGGTGTGAAAGTCACCTCTTTTTATATTGAACAACATATATTAAATTACAATCAAACATGCCCTGACGCCCATATTAAGGCGAGCGTCGTCTTTAAAAAGCACTTAGGAGATTTAAAACCTTTTGCCTATCTCGTGACCCCATCTGATTTTAATCTTAAAGCCTTTCTAGATTACTTAGGGCAACATTTAAGACCTGAAGTGTTCCCCATTCTGTTAAGGCTCGACAGCTTACCTTGCCTGTCTAGCGATAAAATAGACAAGCCACAGTTAAGGCAGCGCCAAGACCATCCTGAAGATTTTTTAATTTTGTCAACCCAAAACCGTAGGTTGGGCCTTGGCCCAACAGAAGATCTCATGTTGGACCAAGGCCCAACCTACAGCTTTGGGTTGACGGATAAAATATCCACCATAAAAGACATCTGGTGTGAGCTCTTTCAGTGTGATGACATCCCCTTAGATGCCGAGTTTTTACATCTAGGCGGTTCATCCATCCTGGCCTTAGAGATGATCAGTAAAATCAATGCAAAACGCCATACTCATTATAGCTACATCTCTCTACTTCATTTAAAAACATGGACCATTCGTAGCGTGGCAGAAAACCTAACTGAAACGAACATTCCCCTCTCTCAACACGCCTTGATTCACCCACTGGTCCCCATTGATACGACAAAACCCAATTTATTCATCTTACCCGCGCTCTTAGGCGAAGGCCATTTCTCCAATCATGCGCTAGCCAAACGTCTTGCTGAACAACATGACTGCAATGTGTATGGACTCAGTGAACCTGGTATTCAAGGGGAAGCATGGCTACCTGACAACATGGACCATGCCGTAGACCGATACATCAGAGCGATACACAGCATACAACACTGTGGCCCCTACCGATTACTAGGATTTTCATTAGGCGCAACTTTAGCGTATGAAGTCGCAACACAACTTCAACTGAGGCTCCAACGTGTTTCGGAGCTGCATTTGGTCGATGGTTTTCCGCCTTATCTGTACCAATCCCTACCCGACCTAGCACAAATTCACCTTTTACAGTCCTCCATCCAGTTTATCGTGTCTGTTCTCACAAATCGCTTTTATGGTGAAGTTATCCCCCCTATCAAGCTCACTCATCTCAGCACACTCAGTAAACCAGCGCAACTTGCTGCAAGCTTTGATTTACTTGAACAACATCTTAAAAACCCCGCGTCTAAACATTTAATAAATGTCGCCAGATTCCATTTGTCATACATGTTAACGGCCATACCCCCAAAACGCTTACTACATATCCACCCTACGCTTTATTTATCAGACAGTAGTGAACAATACCTACGAGCTATCGAGCAAATCCCAGGCATATCGCCTACGTCATCAGACAGACTTTATTATTTTTGGACGCGCTATTTTAAAAGTATCACTCGCTGCGGCATCACGTTAGAAACAGACCATTTAGATATCTTACGACCAGGGCCAGCTGTATATAGAAAAACCGCAGACTGTTATTTTGAGCGAGAAAACATCAATAGCCAAGTCAACATGAGCTTAAAAGACGACGATGAAGGCCCCCAATCGTTTTATCGATTCGCAAGTGTTAGCACCGAGCCAGGCGCTAACCATCAATTATCCATTTTTTTCATGGAGCGTCTTTCTGCATGTACCTTATCTGCAAGGCTGGTCACATTAGGCATCCAACCAGAGATTCTCCCCCACGACCAAAACCTACAGCTATGCGACGCTAACGACTCGAGGTATGCCTCAAAAGCCACACTTTTTTGTACAGTCCCTCCCGATAAAGTGGAAGAAACGCGCACCTATATGAAAAATAGCCGCTCGAGAATCAAGCGTTGGAATTATTTCTTTAAAGAAACACCACCGAAAGCCGCCATCCAGGTTGTACCCTCAAACGCTGACGCGCAAACCACGGGCAGTATTGATTTAATTGTATTCTGGAATAACACCAAACTGATGACGCTCTCCTTTGCCTACCATGCGCTACCACAAGCCATCATTCAATCTTTACAAACAGAATTACACCTCCCCCCCGTAGCGATATCTCATGAAAACGCTCATCTGACTTATCACCATCGCACCTTAGAAAGCATAGGGGGCATTGCAAATGCGTTTTTTCAGGTAGAAGACTTTTTAGCAGATTTTATTGCGGTACTAGGCGCACATATGACCAAAACAAATGTACTCGACAAAACACATAAAATTGAGCTATAATTGCGCAACATGACATCACTAAAGCCTGGATGAAGCGTGCAGTCAGATCCTTTTTACCATTTTATGCAATCACTTGAATCGCCCTTACCCATGAGCGAATTGCTGGCAATCTTAGATCCAAGCCAACCTCATTGCTTATTTGTTAAAGATGAATCATCCAACTATTGTTATGCGAACCACAATTATATTCAGTTCATGGGATTACAAAACATTCAGCAGTTACGCCAACTCAATGACTATGACATCAGTAAAAATAAGGCTGAGGTCAAAAAATATCGCGATCATGATAGCCAAGTGATAGAAGAAGGTAGCACGTTGCGGGTCAGTGAACTGATTTCCCCCCAATATAACCAACCCATCGAAAAAACCATGGAAGGTGCTATCTATCCGCTCTTTAAAGACAAAGCGCGCGCCCAATATGTGCTGGGTATTGTGACGCCCAAATGTAAATTACTGAAGCTTGATTTTGATACCCTGTTTAAATTAACCCCAAAAGAGCTGCTTGAGCTCTTGGTCAAACGTAGCTACACCATTCACCTTCCCTTTGGCTCAATCACCTTATCAAAAATGGAAATACGGACCATTATTCAAATGATCAAAGGCGATCACGCAGGTGACATTGCTAAAGCACTGTCCATTAAGCAAACCACGGTTGAGTCTTATTTAACGAATATAAAAAATAAACTGGCTGTTGATAGTAAAAGTGAACTCATTCGGCTGGTGTTGAGTGGGAGAATATTGGAGCAAATTGCAATTTAAATGCGCGTCACCCCGAAAGTTTGTTCAAACAGCGCTCGATGTATCCGAGCCGCGACCGTTAGGGAGCGGAAGTTTTAACAGTTCCACTCCCTAACGGTCGCGGCTCGGATATTCCCAATTAACTTTGGAACACTGTTGAGACATGAGATAAACCAGAAGACGGCGCTACCTTACCACTATTTGAGCGGAAAATCGAAACAGGGGAGACAGGCGCGTTGACTGGTTGTTGCGTTTCAAGCAATTGACGCGCTTTCTCAAAGCATTGAGTCACAACAGGATTAAGACGGTACTGAGCTGGTTCCTGCTGCTGGCGTGACTCACATCCACACTCACTTCACAGGCTAACTGGGCATGCCCTGCCCTTAGAATGTTAATCGCACCAACTAGATCGGCGTGATTAACATAGTCACACGAGACACAAGCAAATTCCGCCTGTGTTCTTCTATTCTCTTTACTCACATGTGTGCAAGCAGGACAAGTTTGACTTGTGTAATGCGGCACATATTCGTTATCAATGACGGATTGCATAAGATCAGAAAAAGAAAGTGTCGCAGAACATGGCTGGCTTAATTGACTCAATGTGGAAGAGGACAATAATTTCTGACTCAGCAGATCAGTGATTCGACTCCGGTCAATGCGATGTCTTTCATAATCGTTGATAATCACTTTTAAACAAAGAAGCTGCTGTATATTCAAGGTATCATCAGATATTTGACTCAAAAATTGACGAAGGTCCACCTGCAAAGGCGGCTCAACACTTGTAAAAAAACGAATCGATGGAATATCAGACGTCACATGAGTCGCACTCATCAGCAACTCATTCAATGTGGTTTTTGACACCACATTGTCTTTCAAAGCAAATGCTTCAAATACGTTAAACTGCGCCGAAAGAAGAAAAATATCGACGATTGCGTGCAACGATTCTGGAAGCCATTGTGGATTTTTTGCTAAAATTTTAACCTTATCTAGCCCGATTTTTGGGAACAAATCTCTCCACTCTTTGCGGAATGCCAGCAATAACGCCAGATCACAGGGATTGGCCACACGGTTGAGAATATGATGGGTCGCTTCAAGCAACGCACTGTCTCTGATGTCATCCGGCTTAGGGCTCATCTCTGCTGGTGCCAGGTTTTGTGGTGATTTTCCGCGTTTATCTGGACACCAACATTGTTTGGCTAAGCTAGGATGTTCTTTAAGTAAATAACAAATTATATCCACTCTTTTGTGTTCTGCTGCGATATGAAAGACCGAGGAACCTAGATTCGTTTTTTGTTCTAACAACGCTTTGAGATTAAGCCCTAACTGTGTTGCTCGATCAATAAGATAGTAAAAAACATCGTGGTTTTTATTAGCAATAGCATAATGAACGAGTGTCACGCCGCCACCAGTGCGTGTCAGACCATCGCGATTCAAACCACCCGTGTCTTTTTGATTAATATATAAGGTGAGGTCCATGCCTGCAGTGACCACAAGATCTAAAATATAACAAAGGGTATGAGTGCTTCCATAAGCAGCGGCTAAATGGCCAACCATGCAACCGAGGTATTGTCTTTGCTCCAATAATGACTTCAGCTCAACACCTGATTGTTGCGCAAGCGTTACAATATATTCCAATTTTTTAACATCATCAGCTTGAGCTACTGCTAAATGAAGAATGGTTTCACTGCTCTGTGTTTTGTGCTCCAGCACTGTTTTAGGCGTAACGCCTTCTGCTATTGCAATAGCAATGATGCCTTTAAAGACGTCAACAGCATGTCTGGCGGCTGAAAGGTGAACAATTGTCTCTCCCGATTTATTTTTTAACTCCAACAAAGACTTGGTGTTCATGCCATATTGCTTCGCAAATGACAGCATGTTTGTTATTTTTTTCAGGCTTGTGCAAAATATTCCGCAGGAGTGCGGTTCATATTATCCTCTTGCTGCCAGAATGCTGGCGATAATAAAGCGTAGTCATAAGCGACATGACCTAAAATCAATAACTGCCACTCATCACGAATTAATAGTGTAGGCGTAACCCGTAAAGAAGCGCCGAGCTTCAAATGTTCTAATATCGACACTAAATCAGCGCCTTTTTGCACGGCGGCGTTTAATAACTCATCAGGAACACAGAGATTAATTAACGCCTCAACTGTGTGTCGTAGATTCTCTGCTAAACCTTGAACCGTATCGTCCCCAATCTGCGGCAACACCTTGCCCCACTCTTCGTTAAATTCAATCAATAACAACAGATCATTGGGATGAGGAGCGCGCTGAATCATCCGATGGGTCGCATCGATTAATGCGCTGTCTCTGATGTCATTCGGAGTAGGGCTCATTCCCGCAGGAGCTAGGTCTTGTGGAGATTTTTTGAAACGATCTAAAAGCCAGCACTGTTTGCTTAAGCTAGGGTATTCTTTAAGCAAATAGCGAATGATATCCCCTCTGCTGTGTTCCGCTGCAAAATGAAGGACCGTGTTACCAAACCCTGTTTTTTGTGCTAATACCGTTTGAGGATCAACCCCTAGCTTGGTGGCATGTTCAATCAGCCGAGAGAATAGGTCTAGGTTTTTATTAAAGACAGCATCATGAATGAGGGCAAAACCAACATCGTCTTTTTGATTGATATAGACTGTGAGGTCCATACCTGCAGTGACCACCAGATCCAAAACATAACAAAGGGTATGCGGGCTTCCATAAGAAGCGGTTAAATGGCCAATGGTAGAACTGGCTGAATCGATTTGATTCAATATTATTTTAAGGTAACTCCTCAGGTTGTGGATAAGTTTGTTTTATTAGCACTCACAACGAACAAACGTCATCCTGAACGCAGTGAAGGACCTCTTGAATTTGGCTAGATCTTTGTCAAATTGAGATCCTTCGCTACGCTCAGGATGACGTACCTGGGTAGTTACATTTTAAGATCAATGCCTGATTGTTGTGCAAGCGCTACGATGCACTCCAATTTTTCACGTGAATCAGCAGTAACAGCTAGGCCTGATGGGTGTACCGGCCCGATCATATATGCAAACTTATCAGCAGACTCAGACGCCACTGCCATATGGCTAAGGCGCTGACCTCTCCATAATGATTGTTCCAGTAATTTTTTAGGATCAATGCCCGCTTCTATTGCAAGCGCCATGACACCTTTAAATACCTCAGCAGACGAGTTGTGAGCTGCAAAGTGAACGATGGTGGCTCTATAGTCATTTTTTAATTCGAATAATGACTTAAAATCCATGCCATATTGCTTAGAAAATTCCAACATGTTTTTTATTTTTTCTAGGCTAAGCGCTACAGAGCAACAAAACAGATGGGGAAAAAAATTAGAACTATTGGTTTTTTGTTTGAGCAATAGTTCTGGTGCTATCCCTGCTTTGATTGCAACCTCCATCATATACTGCATGATTTCAAGTTTGCCGCTGAGTGCAGCACTCAGAAAAATCGTATACCCTAACCCGTTTGTGTGCTCTAAAAGCAACTCTACATTCATGCCTTTCTCAAGGACGCGATTGAAAAAAAGCTGTACTATTTTCAGATCACCTCGTTCAGCAGCCAACATTGCCTGCGTTACCGCTGCTTTTACTTCTACAGTGAACAGATTATTTAATTTTTGTTTCCAGTTATGTTCTACTAGGTTTCTGGATAAGTTTGTTTTATTAGCACTCACAACGAACAAACGTCATCCTGAACGCAGTGAAGGACCTCCTGAATTTGGCTAGATCTTTGTCAAATTGAGATCCTTCGCTACGCTCAGGATGACGTACCTGGGTAGTTACTATTCCAGAAGAACTGTCATTTCAGGCGCTAATAAGATGTTACGATTAAATTCGGTCGTTTTTGTATATATAAAATGAGCGGCTTCTTGTACCGTGGTAAATTCACCATTCGCAATTTTATCAACCATAAATGTGCTGGTTAAAAAAAGGAGTACGGATTCCCAGTACTGATACTTAAGTGCTGTGACGTCTTGATCGGTCAATTTACCTTGGCTAACCCACTCTGTAAGAACTTGCTGTACTATTGTCGACACTGTCGGCACTGGTCCCATTATCCCGCACTCCCATCCCAATTACACGTCATCCTGAACGCTAACGAAGGATAACGTACGGGATTGATGTTTGATAAAAATAAGTATCTTTAGATGAATTATGAAGCACTTCCTGCGCGATGAATAGGGCATTAATACCCTATTCATAATGTACAAATTAAGCAACAATTGGCACTTATTTTCCGCACAGAGGAATCATGATGCCCAATTTACCTGCCGATCTTTATCAGCGTTTAGGGTTAACTAAACAAGCAACAACCGACGACATCAACAAAGCTTATAGAAAGATGTCGCTGCTGTTACATCCAGATAAAGTACGCCAAGCAGGCGGGCATCAAGATGACATTAAACAAGCAACAGAAGCATTTAAAGAACTCGCACAGGCTCGTGATTTGTTGTCTGACCCAGAAGCACGCGCGAAATATGACCACGGCTCACCCGAAACAAATGACGATTGGGTCCTTGATGTCCCTGAAGGATTAGAGCGCCCTTGTGTGATATGGCAAGTGTATCGCGCTGCTTTACAAAAGCGCTTTGCTGAAACCAAGCTTGAACCCCTCATCGATGACGTACGTCAAACGTCTTTAATGAAAACAAACCCGATGCTGAGCCCACATTTTTCAACGCCTAATTATCAAAATTTTTATGTATTAACGCGTACCGATGACACCGGACAAGACAGCGATGAACGCTTCACAGATGTATTTGCATTGATTAAGGAAAAAGCAACGCGCTTTACAGGCGAGTCTGAACTGCCCGCTTTTTTAAAACACCCCCCCACGCCAGAGATTGTATACGAGATTCTCCTGCAGTTTTTAAAGGGACGCTATTACGGCAACATATTAACGCAGGTTCAAACCTATTTACACACAGCAATTCAACACGCAACAGCGAATACCGCGTTGTTTAAAGCGGTTTTACAATTCATTTCAATTCAAAACCTCAAGCTTGAGCATGCTCAAGCGTTAGAGGCCATACAAGCTTTATATGACGTGTTCTTTGAGCAGCATAAAAAAATGGAAGGGCAAATCGCATTGTGTGAACATCTGCGAGACATCGCCTTGAAAGAATGCCAACACGCAGATGCTGAATTGGCTTCTTTAAAAACTGCCATCAATCAAAATGATGAAAAAACAACTGCCCTACTATCGAATACACTACTCACACAAAAACAAATTGAAACATCATTATCAGCACTTGCAACCGAAAAGCAGCGTCTTCATCAACTGATGAAACCTATTGAAGCTTTTATAGCTTCAAAACAAGCCTCTCTCGCCCAAATGAAACAGCATCAAGCCACACTACAAACCCAAAAAATCAACCCAAACACGCTCAAGTTATTGGATAGTAAATATTTTAAGGCAACGCTTGCAACCACCCTCAGCTATTATTGGCAAGACTCAACCCCTGCAGTCGTGCCTGCTGCTTTAGCGCGCATGTCGATCGGTGTACCATTAAGCGTCCCTGAAGGATTAAATGCCCGCGGTCTTATCCTGTATCAGGCTGATCGCACCCTTGTTGAACTCGGTCAAGCATCAACCACAGCGCAACAGTACCAAGACCAAGCGGATTATTTTTTTGATATATCTGCCACAGTCCCCATTGAAAGTGTCAGGCTCAATGCCCTTATCTGTGCAGGATTATGCTGGCACTTGGCTGCACGTCAATCAGTGCTTGATGTTGATCAAATGGTCAATGAAACGCTTGCCTTAAAAGCCTATCAATTAGCTTTAGAGATCTCAGCCAAAATGCCGCCCTCTTATGGGCTTTATGCAACCATTCATCTCTCAAAATATTTATCTGAGCTGCATTATGCACAAACCACCCTGACGCTCGAAGACGTCGAAGTTATCATTGCTCAATTTGATGGTCGTGAGGCCTTGCCTGCCTCGCGTTATGCCCTATTTTCAGTTCATGGCGGCTCACCCTTGCAAAGTATGGAAGGTGCCATCGATCGCGCATTTTATTTAATCACCTGCTTTCCGACTTATAGCAAACCCACCCCTATGCTTGATCAAGTCTTTCGGCAGCCTTGTTATATCGAACTCATGCAAGGACTCATTGAACAATTTTCACAAACTCTTGCGCTCGCAGATCCCGAAACCTCGCTCACCACCAATAGCGAGCTAGCAGAACAGCTCTATTATCGCTATGAGAAAGAACTGACCTCTGCAGATTGTTCAGAAACGCGCTTAAACCAGTTCAAAATGGACGCCATGGTCGCGTTACTCGATTTAAGTGGTACATCTTTATCTGCGCTCAATCGATACATGAATGCCCCTTATATTGCCCAGCCGCAAGATGCAGATAACTTTTGGATCCCAGGCCCGCTCCTCTACCCAGACACCCCAGATCAGTTAGGTCTTACCATATATAAATCATTTGATGGCTATTATTTAAATCCGGAAACCGGCGACATTCGTCTCCTCCTAACAAAATGGATGCCAGGAGATGCCCTCAAAGATCGCTTATTTACGCATGAAGATGTAATCGCCTTGATAGAAGGCGGTGTAGGCAGTGCTTTATTGAGCTTAGATGCCAATAGTGCTTATCGAAAGTATGATCCTTTGCAACTCTTACGTTTTGCACCCCATACCCTTGATGAAACTGAATATGCACGCTGCTTATTTGCGGCCGATTATTGGATGAAGCAATTGTCTCAAGGCGAGCAAATCAGTGGCGCTATCCCCTACCCCACTAAAAAGATTAATACGTTATTAGATGGCTTAGGTGAACAAGTTAAAAGAGAAATTTTAGTCGCAGCCCATGCTGATGGGGATGAAAACGATGAGCAGAAATCACGCGCCACCCGGTTTTGGATTCAAATGGGAGAAATTCCTAGAAGCGAAACCGCTCGTGGGTATGGGGTGTTTATCCAGTATGGCACGCCAGATGTTGCCATTAAAAAACAACTGCTCACGATTGGCTCTGATGGCCGTTTAGTAGATGCGGCCATCAATGTAGAAGACCACTCCCCTGAAGCACAGTTTGCACGCGCAATGACTGAACATTACGATAAGCTTTGCGAGATTTTACCGGTATTTAAGCAGTTAAAAGAATTTTATAAAATCTCAGGCGCCGTGCAAGAACTTCAACGCAGACGGGTTAACGTCAATAGAGAAATAGAACAAGCCGAAACTCACCTCGCGAGCCCGGCTTACTGGGCAGAAGAAGCTGCTAAACAAAAAAAAGAATGGGAAGATAATCTGCACGTTCCCGCCTATTGGGAGCGCTGTTTAAATGACAAAAAAGAGGCCCTGCAACGCATATTTAAAAATGAGGCTTATTGGGAGCGTCAAACCGACGACATGGTCACGTCTTGGGAAAAAACACGTGATGCACTGATTCAAAAAAGCGGTGACGTCTATCAACACATGGTGAACACCACCGCAATCGAGCAACGGGCCTCATTAAAACTCATCTATGACAGCATGCCTGCTTTGGCCTGGACACCGACGCATCCGGCGTTTATACAACACTATCAACGTGTGCGACAAAACGCATTTAATCAAATTCAGGCAGGGAATCCAACCCTAACACCTGAAGATCAGCAGCGTATATTTGATACCGTAAATAGAAAAAAAGGATGTGCCACAACAGAAGAAAGTATCTTGCAAGTCATCAAAGCCTCGATATATGAGGATTTAAAAGCACAAAGTAAAGAGGTTTTACCCAGCATCGGTGAAATCTACTATCAAGACGCTTGCACCCAGTTTTTACAAGGTAACGTTCAAGCATTAGCAACCATGCAAGCACACTATCAGCTGAATAAATCACTGACTGCCGATCCCTTAAGCGTAGAACTGAACACCCGTTTAGAGCCGTGGACAGCTCGCTTATCGGTCACGGTTCAGCAAGAACTCGAGGAACAATTCAAAGAAGACGGGCCAAAAGTTGGATTTCCACATTCAAGCGGCCCGCTACAGGTTAATGTGACTCAAGCTGCTTATGCAATCGATTCACCTGAGTTTTTACGAATCTATGAAGCGCTTCGATCCGATAAAAGCCAGAGCCAAATTTCACACTTCAGCTCAACTCTTGCAGATTGGGCGGTCAATCAAGCAAGCTATCTGCAACAAATCGAAGTGCTTTTGGATCAACATTTTTCTAAACAACATCTCCTCAATCAATTTAATCAAGCCGTCACAGCCGTACGCAACAAGATAAAAAGTAAATGGATCAGTTATTTTTTATTTAAACATCCAACGATACAGACATCCTTTGATGCCCCATTGACCCTAGAATCAGCCATAGACAGCCTGTTAGATGGTCAAGTGCCCCCTTTAGCGCAAGCACTGGTTAAAAACATCATCCAACAAACCCTGGTCTTATTGAAACACCCGCAACAAGAAAAAACAGTGCATGCACAAGCCGCCTGGGATCTATTGTTGGAGCAAGAAATCGTCATTCAAATCGAACGCATGAAAAACCCGACGGATGAGGACTATGGCTATTTAAAACCCTTCTTTGCTGAATTTGGCTATAAAGAAGCGATCACCGCATTCATGCAAGGCAATTTACAGCCGTTAACCGCAGGCTTTAGTGCTTTACTATTTGAAAATACTAAACAAGAACTTGCCGTCGATTTACGGGTCAAAGCCCAAAAGATAGTTGAGAAGGATCGCATTGAGTTTGGTCAAAAAATTGAAGAGACTGCCAATAAATACTTAACTTGGTTTAAAACAAAAGCAACCCAAGAGCCAGCGTCGTTACTTGCTGAGTATATAGAAGAATCCAAAAAAACCTGCAAAAACACCATCCACGCAGGCAAACAATTTGAATCCGCTTGCATCAGGCTCAACCTAGGCCCCATTGAAAAAGCAGAAACGCCGCCGCATACGGCATATCGGGTACCGGCCCTTTTTTCGCGTCACCGCAATCGTCATGTCTATGGCGGTGTATTTGCATCACCCACATACCGAGCGCTCAATGATGCTAAATTTAACCTCGATATCTCAACTGATTTTAATCGCGCAGGCTCTATCAGCAAGGCGAAAGAAACCCTAGATAAGGTCTTTTGGCATACGTCTAATTTAAACGTCAGCGTACAATTAAAACTATCTGAGTTACGCGAATCCGTGTCTCGCGCCGAAGCTGAACAACGACGCCGAGAAAATCGCCCGAGTTGGGAGCAACCTTCTTTTTCAATCGTGCCCCATTTATCACTTCAGACCCAACTCCACCATCACACACTCAATCACCTGATGAATGAAGGACGTCCTCCTCAGTCACCGCCTATACAACCAAATTTATTGGCTTGGCGGTATACGGAGCGTTTGGCTCAACAGCGTCCACCACAGCCTAAAGTCCCTGCGTCACTGCCATCTTCACGGCCCATCGTCCCTTCTTCACTACCTTCCTCACAGCCAACCGTCGCCTCTTCCTTGCCTTCTTCACGGCCAACAGGCGCTACTTCATTGCCTTCCTCACGGCCAACCGTCCCTTCTTCCCTGCCGCCCTCACAGCCAACCGTCCAGATGGTACTGCCTACGCCCCTGGACGCAAGCAATAGCGTCCAGACCGTGAGTAAAGATCAAGCCTTCGTCTATACGCCAAGTGGATTCATAGAAAAAAAATGGCAAGTCCAAGGCAAAGACGTTTTTGTGCGCTTTAATCCTAGCAAAATCAATGACAATGAATCTGATATTTACCTGCTTGATTTTAAAATTGATGGCTCAAACCCAAGTTTAAGCCCTGCTTTTGAGGCAGCAAAAACAAAAATGCATGATGAATTTCAGGCTATTTTACGCCGCATGGGGACCCGAAAAGGCTATGTCAGACCGTCTACATTGAATCCTGATGCCTACGCCTTTTCAACACCCCACCCCCCTTTGTTTGATTTTGTAAAGCGCGAAGATATCGTATTAAAACAATCACAAGTCAAGCTATTAACGCTTGAAGATATCCGCGCGAGCCAAGGCGAAGGCGATTTTATTTGGGTATATACCAAAGATAAAAAATTCTTTATCGCTGAACGCGGGTTAAAACTGCCTGTCTTACGAAATGGTTACGACTCTTATTGGCTCCATCACCCAGAAGTTGCAAATTTAGAGCTCATTTATAATGGAGGAAGGCTTCTAACCTATGATGGGCACGCAACACTCTGTGATAATCATACCGGTCACTATCTGTGCCAAGGTTCAGAGATAGAAGCGCCTACGAAACAAGCGCTTGAAACATTTGGTTTGTCTGATGCTGCAAACCTTTATAAAAATATCACCTTTGTCGAGAAACCCAATACAAAAATAGTCAGACCGGCTGTTGTTTATGAAATTGAGTTACACGCACCAGATTTAAGTTTGACAAAGCCTGCTTCTTCTCGTCTCATCGGGTTAACGGCTGCCAAAATCATTCTAACAACAACCCTCTCATCTTGCTCATCGGGCGAATTAGACTATGCCGCCATCGAGCGGATGTCTGATGGGATGGAGCGTGCCAGACGCCAAACCTTCGCACTTGAACGCCCGATTCCTGAAGCGCCATCATGGAGTGAACTTCAAAAAAAGACGTTTCAGATTGATGCACATTTTGATGCCATGTGCCAACGTGCGATTCAATATTTTAAAGACCATCCTACAGAGTCAAAATTACGTCGCGTTTTATCTGCTTCTAACACAGCCAATTCTTTTATCAAAATAGATAAAGACATTTATGTTTTACCTGCAGAGCATCATACCGTCTACCGGAGTATGTTAGGCTACGTGAAATTTGCGATGCGCATCCAACCGCTCACCCAAGATCCTGCTAATTTATATCTCATCAAAATAAAGAAATTTGATAAACAAATGCAAGACAAAAAACAGATGGCGACCGACCAAGAAGCCACTTTATCAAAAAAATATGGTTTGTTTATAGGTGAACCCTTACGCCGAGAAGACGCGGGAAGACGCCCTGTCGATAAGGATTATCATGTTGTACAGTACCGAGGAGAAACGCTGAGCCAATGGTTAAAAACGGTAGACTCTATTCACAAAGAGCGCGTCCGCATTGCAATTGAGCTCTGCCTTAAAGTCCATGAGTTGCATGAAGTCTATCAAATTGCGCATCGAGACCTAAAATTATCCAATATTACCGTCGATCGAGAAGGACATGTCCAACTGATTGATTTGGGTCTTGCAAAAAGCATCGCCGCTCAACAGACCGATGACCTGACGCTAGTTCTCAGACCATTAGACGATGCAGACCACCTCGCCAACAGACAAGCATGGGATCCCGATCACCTCAGAAAAACGCTGGCCGAGATGGGGCTCGCAGGTGTTGATACCTTTGACTTAAAACGCACGATTTCGTTTATTTTAAAAGGCATCACCGCGTCGCTACCCCCTGCATTAATCGAAATGCTAGATACCCATGATCTCGATATGGCGGTGACAAGAAAGCAAGATACCCCTATCAAGCTAGCGGCTCATCTCCTCTGTTTTCAAGCAAACTTACCTATCAATAAAGAGCTAGATGAAGCTGAACAGCGCAAAATAGTTGAGTACTACCAGCGTTATTTAAATCATCAAGGTGCTGTAAAAACCGGAGGTAGAAGTGCAAATTCATTCTTTGAAGAAGCCCCTCAACTGAATAAATCCACTTTCAAACAAGAGCTCCGCTGAATGTCACTTAAATGAATTAACACGCCATTTTCATTGAAATATTTAGAAAATGGCGTACAATTTACTAAACCACTTAGAAAAATGGCGTCGATATGTTTGCCAGATTAATCCAACTCTCTGAAAACCAAAGTGCTTTTCTATTTGGTGCGCGAGGCGTAGGAAAAACCACCCTGTTAAAATCCTTGCCCTGGCTCCAGGATGCCTTGATGATTAACTTACTGCAAGCCAACACAGAGAATCGCTTTGCACGTGCCCCTGACTCATTGGGCGAGATTGTCAGGGCATTACCGGCAACTCAACGCTATGTTGTCATTGATGAAATTCAAAAACTGCCTAAATTGCTAGACATCGTACATGATCTGATCGAATCCACGAATAAAACATTCATTCTCACAGGGTCTAGTGCTAAAAAATTAAGACATGGCGGCGCCAATTTATTAGCAGGGAGAGCCTTACTTTATCATCTCTACCCACTGACCTACTTAGAAATGGGAGAGAAATTTAATCTGCCTCATGCCCTACAATATGGCATGCTGCCCAAAACATTTGAATTCACCACCGATCTTGAAAAACAGCTCTTTTTAGAAACCTATGTCAATTTATATTTAAAAGAAGAAATCTGGGCAGAAAAATACATCCGCGAGTTAGAACCGTTTCGTCATTTTTTGGAGGTTGCCGCACAAACCAATGGACAAAAAATTAATTTTTCTAATATTGCGAAAGATGTTGGCGTATCTGATTATACCGTACAAGATTATTTTTCAATATTGGAAGACACCTTAATTGGTTACTATCTTCGACCTTTTCAGCATTCCTTTCGTAAACGATTAAGCAAAAAACCTAAATTTTATTTTTTTGACACAGGCGTTGTCAGAGCATTAATGCGCCTCATTGAAATCCCCCTGGCTGAAAGTACGTCAGCTTTCGGCAATGCATTTGAACACTTTATTATTAATCAATGCATCCAATTAGCCAGTTATCGCCATCGTCAGTACCGTTTTACGTATTTGGCAACCAAAGATGATGCAGAAATTGATTTGGTAGTTGAACGCCCCGGTAAGCCCATCTTATTCATTGAAATTAAAAGTACAACCCTTGTTGAAGGTCGTCATTTATCAACACTCAAAACACTGTCACGTGACTTTGGAGACTGCGAAGCAATATGTCTGTGTCGAGAACAGTATATTAAAAAAATTGATAACATCATGGTTTATCCTTGGGCCATTGGAATTAAAAAATATTTTTTCGACACGGAGTAAGGTATAGCAGATTAATTTTTAATTGACTCAGAAGCCGTAGGTTGGGCCTTGGCCCAACATGAGAGCTTTCGCGAGCCGTACTGCGCACGGCCACAATCTGCGGTTGACAACGCCTGATTACACCGCTAGCATAGTACTTTATATGGTATTTAATTCGGTACTAATAATGAATATCCTTGCCGCCAATGAGATAAAAAAGCATGGCGTTTCTGTGATTGAGAAACAGCTTCAATATGGTCCAGTCCATGTATTAAAACATAACCAACCTGTTTTTGTCGTGATAACCGAACATGAATATCAATTGCTGTCACAAAAAAAACCAAGATCGGGTCTTTTTTCTATGTTAGATAAACCCGCAGGAACTCGCTCAAAACAAGACATTGATAAACAATTGTCGCAAGAACGTGATGCATGGGAGTAACCCATGCGTATATTTCTTGATGCCTGCATCATCATTTATTGGGTTGAAGCAGCCCATCCTTTTTATGCTGACTTACTCGCTAAATTACAACACATTGCTGAGGAACATCCTGATCACATCTTAACCGTCTCACGTCTAAGTCTACTAGAATGCTTAGTCAAACCCTTACGGATGCATGAGAAAAAAATAGTGAATGATTATCAAACTTTTTTCGAATCACCTGCGGTCTCAATCATCGAACTCGATCATCAGGTAATAGATATTGCGACTCACTTGCGCGCAACGTGCAATCTACGCACCCCTGATGCAATTCAAGCTGCCTGCTGCTTATCTATAAACAGCCCTCATCTTTTTTTGACAAATGATAAGCGATTTGCCAAAGTTCCTAATCTTCATATGACACAACTTTGAGCATACACCACCGCTCGGAGCGGCGGTGGGCACGTCGCCTTACAGTTTCTGCTCACCTGAAAACTCACCGTTAGGCTCCTTTGTCCACCCTACAACGGCCCCACAACCGATCATCAGCGCCCCTATACCTAACGCTAATGACCAAACACATTCAATCCCCTTTCTTCAGCTTCACAGCTCTTTTTCATAAAACACCAAGCCGACTCGCTGTATATGTTCGATCAGGTCGAGGTTGTCAATGTGCTTGTAAATGGACAAGTCAAATGTATAGGGGAGCATAAGATCATCGAGCATCCCATCAATATGAAGTAGGTCTTCGAGACGAATGGACTCTCCAATGAGCGTTAAGTCAATGTCAGAACCCAGTTTCTCAGTTCCTTTCGCACGCGATCCATAAATTAATACCTTTTCAACAGAAGGGAACTGTAGAAAAACCCGGTTAATGTGTGAAATGGTCACTGCTTTTAGGCCATATTTCATCGTTAACGCCTAGGTTTTTTGTTTTAAGGTGGTTAATTTTTCATATAGTTTTAAAAATGCCGGATAAAATAGTTGGATAATCTTAATGACAATGTCTGCAGCAATCGTTTTATCATACGTATGTGAGGTGAGTGTCCTGCTCTTTATCATTTGCATCCAGAGCTCGCCGTCTTCAATCAACCCGCGTTTAAATGCCAAGCGAATTGCATCACGACTGCCTTGAATATTGGTTTCTCCCTGTGCTTCATAAAAGTCTTTAATGGCGTTCCAGGATAATTCGTAATTATACTCAAAGGACTGAATGAGTCCTTGCTCTTCTAATTTGTTTAATTGTCTTTGGGTCGTTGTAGTGACTGCCTCTGAAAGCTCATTCAGTGCGAGTTCAAAATTACTTAATCGTTGGTGCCAGCGGATGTCTTTCATTATCGGGTTTTAATAAAACACGCTCATGTTTCGATGTTATCATAGATGCGGTTGCTCTGGTACCACGCCACTGAACGAATATCTCTATACTGAGGGGCCGTCATCTGACATGCCTGGCGTAGCATATGCCTCATATGCTTTTTTAAATGAGTCTAGCTGTTGCATAGTTGATTTTGTGTTTGATGTGCCTTCTCCCCCTAGTTTTATGATATTGTTATGACTGACCGAATTTTATTAACCTGAAAACCAAATGATTAAAATATTTTTAGGCTTTCTACCTTGGATATTGTACTTTCTACTTATTGGAAAAACGCGCGAGCAAAATCTGGCTGCTATTCTTGTTGCACTGCTGGTCACCGTGCTTGTTGATTTTGATACGCTTAAAAAAAGATTTGTTTTAACGTGGGGAACAATACTCTTTTTTATCGGATTATTTTTATCGACAATTTTTGTAAGCTCTAATTGGCCTGAAAAGCATGCAAGCATCATGGCAAATGGTGCTTTGATGATGATAGCGTGGACTTCTTTGCTCATTAACAAACCCTTCACGTTGCAATATGCAAAGCTAGAAGTTCCGGAGCGGTATTGGCAAATGCCAGGGTTTTTATTTGTGAACCAGATCATTACCTTGGTGTGGTGCATCAGTTTTACTGTAATGACCGCTTTAAGTTACTACAAAGTTTTTTTTAATCCAATGTTGTATAATATTCTTTCCTATACCCCGACTTTTCTTGCCATTTGGTTTACTGCTTGGTATCCCGATTGGTATAAAGGTTACCGCTTTCGTATCCTCACGCAAGATAAAGAAGATCCAACAAAAAATTCATATTTACAGGGTAATTATGCACCGATTACAAGCGAAATCGAAGCGACCCATTTACAAATCGAGGGGGCGCTGCCTAAAGGGATCAATGGCGTCTACATACGCAATGGCCCCAATCCTTTGTTTCCCCAGATAACCTATACCTACCCCATTGATGGTGACGGTATGTTGCATGCATTTTACCTGCGAGATGGTGTGGCAAGCTACCGCAACCGCTTTGTTGAAACTAAAGGACTCATCGCTGAAAAAAAAGCGGGCCATGCACTGTACGGTGGAATAAGGCGCGCAATTCCGCCTGATCCCAAATTAATCGGCAAAGAGGGGGATCCCGGTCCAGTGAAGGACGGTGCCTCTATTCACGTCATTCCTGTCGCAAACAAAATACTGGCAATGTATGAAGCCGGAATCGCTTATGAAGTGCGCTCTAACTTACAGACCATTGGTCCTTGGTGTCCAAAAGGCGCAGAGTCCCCTTTTAATGTGAATGCTCACACACGAAATGATGCGAAAACGAAAGAGTGCTTTGCTTTCACATACAATTTAGAAGCACCCTACTTGCAGTATTACGCTCTCGATCAAGAAGGTGCTTTGACGCGTAACATCCCAATTGAAAAACCCTATTCGTCCATGATGCATGATTTTGTCGTGACGGAAAATTACATCGTGTTTTTTGATTGTCCTGCTATTTTTGATGATAACAATCTCATCAAGGGAGGGGCATTATTACAGTGGAAGCCCGAAATTGGAGTACACATTATTCTGGTTCATCGCAAAACAAATCAGGTGACTTCCATTGAAACCGATCCTTTTTTTGTGTATCACTTTGCCAATGGCTATGAAGAAAATGGGAAAATCATTGTTGATTATGTACGGCATGAAAAACTATTTTTGGGAGGAGAAGCCCGGCCCTCAAAGCCACCAACGCTGTATCGGGCAATCATTGACTATGCAAGAAATTCAGTTCAGCATGTGCAATTAAATGACTTACGGGTGGAGTTTCCAAGAATCAACGACAACTTTCAAACAACACAAAGTCGATATATTTATTTACCAACAACGATAAATACTCAAAACGCTAGTGAATTTCACGCGATGCTAAAATACGATACGCAAAATCAGTCTTCAATTATCCATGATTTTGGCGAGCAAGCTGAAATTGGTGAAGCCGTCTTTATCCCCGAGAACAATGCAAAAAGTGAAGACGCTGGATACCTTGGCTTATTTGTGTATGATAAACCAACGAAAAGCAGTTCATTTGTATTACTGCATGCACAAGCAATGTCAGAAAAACCCATTGCATGCATTCCTATTCCCCAACGTGTTCCACATGGCTTACACGGATCGTGGATAACTCATGACGATACGCACTAGCACCAAACATCTACAACAAGCCAGGGGTATAAATGAAACCAACATGTGATTTATCAATCAAATTAAAAAATGGGCGGCAACTTGGATTTGCAGAGTATGGTGAGCCCGATGGCCACCCTATTCTGTTTTTTCATGGACTCCCTGGAAGCCGCCTAGATGCACGTCATCTTCATCATATCGCACTTAAAAATCATTGTCGGCTCATTGGCATAGATAGACCAGGAATGGGATTATCTTCCTTTGAACAAAAGAGAACTATTCTTTCATGGGCCCATGATATTGATGCCTTTACAACCGAGTTAAATATTCAGACATTTTCAATCCTCGCTCATTCTGGCGGCGCGCCCTATGCTGCAGCATGCGCATACCAAATACCAGAAAAAATATATGGCGTAGCCATTGTTGCTGGCATGGGGCCTTTTGAAATCCCTGAAGCAACCGCAAGTTTATCTCGTGGACAGCGATATTTGAATAGAGCCATTCAAGCCATACCCTGGGTTGCCACCTGGATGATGAAACTGACATGTTGGATGCTTAAAAAACCGGACAGGCTCAAATATGGAGTGAAGCAACTGCCTGAAGTGGACCGGCTTACGTTTACTTCCCTCGGAAGTAACGAAGAACAAGCCACGATGATGATGGAAGCATTTAGGCAAGGTATTGCGGGCGCATCTCAGGATATGGTCTTACTCGTCAATCCATGGAGGTTTTCACTGGAGAACATAAAGTGCCCAGTCACCGTTTGGCAAGGCGGCCTAGATAAACAAGCGCCTGTCGCACATGCGGAAATTTATACGCGATTAATCCCCAACGCAAAATTAGCCTTTTTTAAGAACGAAGGACACCTCTCATTACTTATCAATAAAGGAGAGGAAATCTTACGTAGCGTCTGTCCATAGTTGATGCGTATACGTATAAATACCAGCCCAGCAAGTATCGCTGGGCTGCTATGGCTTCCACGGTGGTTTGGGTGTTGTTTGTAAAAGAGTCGGACTAGACTCTCTCTTTCTTGCCTTGGACGATTCTGTAGGTGCCATATAGCCAGGCTCAGAGCTCCTCATTTTTTCAATATGACTCTTATAGTGTCCCGTTTTTTCAGCGGCCAACGGAGACTTTGATCTCAGCAGTGATGTCTCCTCATAACCTTGGATATAAAGCGTTTTCATTCCATCTTTATCGAAGCTTATCTTAAAGGTTTGATCTTTTTCAGGTAAAAACTCGGTCTCTGATACCCGCACAAGCTTTGTTTCTTTATCAAAATGCTTATATATTAAACCGTCTTCTCTGATGGATATCTCTGCTCCAGAGTGATAAATTCCTCTAAAATTCTCCAATGGCGTGGTGAATTCTGTCCTGACTTGATGTACAGCATTAAACCATTTGAAACACCGTTGTTTATCTTCATCACGAGGCGATAGCTCAACGGCTTTTTCAAAAGAATGTCTCGCCTCTTCAAAGTTTCCCTGTTCTTCGTAAACCTTACCTGCATAGGTTTCTTGCCATCCTGGCTCATCACTTTGACCATAATGCATATGTTGAAATAACCCTTGTAAGTCACCCACATACGGCAAGCCTTGAGAGTTCAACACTTGCGTCGCAATACTCATGCCATTTTCTGAATTCGTAAAAAAAACAGCCCCTTTTTTACCTTTAACATTGATGGCAACAAAAGAGTGCGTATTCGGGTTTGCACCATATTGGTAGGCAATCACTTCATCTTTATTTTTATAGAGATGCCAACCCAAACCACATGTTTGACATATCTTATACTCGACAGTCCCCTTAGGCGGCTTAAATGCCTGTTGTAAAATGGGGTCGTCACTCTCCAACCAAGCGCTCATGAATTTTGAAAAATCATCCGCGGTTGTGAGAAGGGATGCAGCAGCGTGAGCCTCGGGCAATGCATCGATCGGATTGGATTGTCCTAGCTGAGTATGAACCTCAACAATATTGGTGTCATCTTTGAGTTGTGGCAGGAACGTAGAGCGCTTCATTCCCAACGGCTTAAAAACATATTTTTTAGCAAGTGTTTCTAAATCTTTACCCATTTTTTTCTCAATAGCTTTTTGTAAGTAAAGAAAAGCTTCACCTGAATAGCTATACCCCTCACCCAGATCAAACTTAGAGCTAAACGCTAGTTTAGGCGAATCTGGAGCCCAGTTTGGCAACCCTGTCGTATGTGACAACACATGTCGAGCCGTTATGTGTGTAGCCTTTTTAGGATATTTTCCATTGACCATAAATTTTTCATATTTCAGAATAGCGTGTAAGGGTTGATCCAAATCAAGTTGCTTTTTCTTGACCAACTGCAACACCAAATAAGTAAATACAATTTTGCTCAGTGAAGATGCGGGAAATCGCGTATTGTCATCTACTGTATTAGGTTCGGTATTAGCTGCTTGATCATTTTTTTTGCCAACAGCAATAGACAGCCGTGTGTCTGGCTCTTTTCGTTTAACATAAGCATAACTTACAGCTGGCGTATGAGCAGACTCAATGATTTCTTGCAATGCAAGCCTATGTGGTGATGTGGGCATATCAAATTTACCCCTTGTTTACTGGGCTTTGGACAAACCGTGATCTAATACGAGCCCGAGTCCGTGGGCTCGGTCACGCTCACGGAGTCGGGCTCGTATTAGATCCCGGTTTGTCCAAACTCCCCTTGTTTATCAACCCATGAATAATTCTCTCTTTTGCAATTTCTTTGACCCGACGACCGGCAGTGGAATCCATTTTTTGTTTATCTTCAGCATATTGAGCAAATATGATCTTGCGATTTTGCTTCTCAACCCAGCCCACAAACCACCCTATCTGACGATCCTGATTCTGCGATCCATCAGGATTAAGTTGAAAGCCCGTTCCGGTTTTACCGTATAGCCTCCATCCATTGGACAGCGTTTCAATAAAAAAGATATCGCGCGTCAATGTCGTGGCTTTTTGTCTGACAGGCAATTGTAATGCAACCAACTTTTCAATAAACGTCACCTGCTCTTGGGGCGAGATTTGCAATGAACTTGAAAGCCAAGCATGTGTTAGTCCGTTATTTTTCTTAGGATCCCCCGCCACATCTTGATTCCCATACTGAAATTGACGGACATATTGTTTGAATTTTTTAACACCCATTTTTTGAGTAATCAGTTGGCTGTACCAAATGCAACTATTCTTTATCCAAGTTGTTGGGTTTTGTGGTTGCTTCCAGGCTTCCATTGGGAAAGGCCCAAAGCTATCAATATAGCCTGGTTTATATAAAAACTCAGGATGCGTGGCATCCAGTAAAATGCCTTCGTTATAGCCCATCAAGCTAATGGCTATTTTAAACGTAGAGCAAGGTGAATGGCGAACAGCGCACTCACCCTCTTGTTTAATAATATGGCCATTTTCTTTCGCAATAAAACAATTGGTTTCTGCAAAGGCTAACGAACTGATTGCAAAATTGAACATCAAGAAAAAAAGTGATTTTTTCACGAAAGCTCCCCCAAAATTTAAAAATCATCATTTTACATTATACCTATCAGTAAGGCATAGTATATGTTGGATCGCCCTCCCGAGCGCAGCGAGGGATCTCAAATTAGATAGCGCTAGGCTATCAACAGGCATAGCGACCTGCCGAATATGACAAAGGGGCCCGCATTGAAAATATTAGGGATAATCTGGATTTTTCTATTTGGACTTTCAAACATTGCTCACACCAAGGCTGAAAACATACCGCAAGCACCCTTATTTGACAATCTCGGCACCTATCATCATCTTGTTTCCACCCACAACGCATTGGCTCAGCGCTTTTTTGATCAAGGCTTCATTCTTTATTATGGATTTGAATGGGGAGAGTCCATTCGCTCATTTAGAGAGGCCACACGATTAGACCCCCATTGTGGGATGTGTTACTGGGGGCTAGCACTTGCTTTAGGCTCAAAAATTAATGCACCGGTCTCTGGTCATGAATATCCTGAAGCAAAGGCCGCCATTGAAAAAGCCCTGTCTTTAAAGGCCTATGAAACACCCGTTGAATCAGCATACATTCAAGCACTAGCGATTCGCTTTCAACATAAACCCAAAAAAACAATCCCCTCAGCCAGCGCATTTAATTGCCATTTTTCTAATACTCTATTTGATAGCTCATCAAAAAAAGAAATGTCAGCCTATGCTAACGCGATGCGACAATTAACAACACACTACCCCAACGACAATGACGCTAAAGCGTTATATGTCTTCACCTTATTTCAAGCCAATGAATGGCATTTTTGGAGTATCGATGGAAAACCAAAACCCACAACGCCTCGTGCCATCAACGCTCTAAAATCCGTTCTTAAAAGCGACCCAAACCATATTGGTGCTAATCATTATTACATTCACATGATCGAGTCCTCTCCTCACCCAGAATATGCATTAGATAGTGCCAATCGATTAAGAACGCTGATCCCAGGCTCTGAACACCTAATCCACATGCCCACCCATATTTATTTTCTTACTGGACGCCATCATGAAGGAAGTGAATCGAATAGCCAGGCTATCACCACCTTTAAACAGTACAACAAAAGTTGTCATGCACAAGGGTTTGAACCAGAAATCAATTATCTCTATTTTCACAACTTTGATTTTCTAAGAACCACCGCAACGATGGAAGGACGTCGCCAACTTGCATTATCTACTGCACACGACATGCTCAAAGCCCCTTTTCCAACCTGGTTGAAACATGATCCTTCGTTACAATGGTTTATCCCCATCCCCTATTATGTTGAAGCGCGTTTTGCACTGTGGGATGCCATTTTGAATGAACCCAAACCAAAAGCGAAATACCAGTATGCGCTTGGCATGTGGCATTACGCCCGCGGCATGGCTTATATCAATCAAGACAACATAAAAAGCAGCAAAATGGAATTGTCAAAGCTCAATAAAATCATTCAACAGGGCCCTGGCAATAACACCTTAGAACAAGAAGGCATCAGTGTTTTAAAACTAGCCAATGAAATCTTAAATGCCACGATGTCTGATCATGAGGGCAACGAAAAATCAGTATTTACCCATCTTAACACAGCAGAAAAAATTCAACATGACATGCGCTACCATGAACCACCTGATTGGTATTTTCCGATTAAAGAGGCCTTAGCTGATGCCTACTTAAAATGGCATCACCCTGAAAAGGCTCAAGCCATGTATGAAAAAACATTACTTCAATACCCTAAAAATGGCTGGGTATTATATGGCCTGGCCAAAAGTTTACGCGCGCTGAATAAGGAGCAAGAGGCTACCCGTATAGAGGAGGAGTTTAAATTAGCATGGAAATATGCTGATATTCCTACGCCTATTTTATTGCTCCCATTTAAAAACAGCCTAAGGGACACCTCTAAGTGAACTGCCCCATCCCATGGTTTCATTACATGAGCAATTGTTCCAAGATCTCAGCGAATATAGAACGGTATCATGGTGCCAAATGCAAACTAGTTATAATAGGGCATAAATACCCTATTATAACTGCTCAAATAATGAAAGAATACATCACCCGTTTTGGTCAAAATAGATGCTACAATGACGCTTATACTTACAGATAAGGTAATCTCTGCTCGGGAGACATAATGAGCGATAAATCTTTTCCAGAAGTAACTCCCCACGTCATCCCGAGCGCAGCGAGGGATCTCCTGTCAGTGGCACAGTCTTCAGCATATCGACTGGTATAAGTCTTTCCATTCAGGATTGAATGCATTAACAAGGTCATTCTTCTTTTTCCGCGACCATCCC
>JAPLRL010000054.1:12774-15888 GCA_026399205.1 Gammaproteobacteria bacterium | reverse complement strand
GTTCTAGACCCCCTCCCTAACCCTCCCCCGCGTTCTGCATATGAGTTTTATATGCGTTTCGTGCGCGGGAGAGGGAACAGATCGGAGTATAGAAAAACTTTAGGGACGGTGAAAATATCGGAGGAAGTATGGCAAACATAGGGTTTATTGGTTTAGGGCACATGGGTTTGCCAATGGCTTTGAATGTATTAAAAGCACATCATCAAGTGACGGCGTTTGATAAAGATCCCCATTGTCTCGCCCAGTTTGTGCAATTAGGTGGAAAGCGTGCAGACAGCATACCTCAATTAGCGCAAGGACAAGACGTGCTCATCACAATGCTCCAAACCGGAGATCAGGTGCAATCTGTGTGCATGGGGAAAGAAGGACTCTTCGCACAAGCCGCTCCTCAAACGCTCTACATCGATTGCTCATCCATTGATGTCACCATGAGTCGCGCTGTAACGACAGCTGCGATTCATGCCGGGTTACGCGCGGTTGATGCCCCAGTTTCTGGCGGCACAGCGGGCGCAAAAGCAGGCACGTTGACCTTTATGGTTGGTGGAGATGAAGCGACATTTAGAGATGCGGCACCTATTTTATCGGTCATGGGAAAGCAAGTGATTCATGCAGGTCACGCAGGAAGTGGCCAAATCGCGAAGATTTGTAATAATATGATATTAGGCGTTTCGATGATTGCGGTGTCTGAAGCTTTCATATTAGCTGAGCAGCTGGGGTTAACGGCTGCAAAATTACATGAAATCGTGAACGCGGCTTCGGGCCAATGTTGGGTGATGAGCCATTACGTTCCGGTCCCTGACGTCATGCCGAATGCACCGGCGAATGACGCGTATCGAGCCGGGTTTACGGCCGCGATGATGTTAAAAGATTTACGCTTAAGCCAATCTGCAGCAAAAGAGGCTCAAGTCCACACGCCATTAGGGGCTTTGGCGACCGAATTGTATGAACAATTTAGCCAGCCCGCAGAAAAAGAATTAGATTTTTCAGCTATTATTCGTTTAATTGCTTCACTAGGAGAAACAAATCATGCATAAAGACTATAAAACCATCACCAAAGAAATCAGCGCGCAGGTCGCCAAATTACGTGAAGCCCTTCCTGATGTTATGGCCGGATTCAGCAGTTTAGCAGCAGCCAGTTCAAAAGAAGGCGTGCTCACAAAACACACCAAAGAACTTATCGCGATGGCCTTAGCCGTTGCTGCTCGCTGTGATGGCTGTATTGGCTTCCATGCTCAAACGCTGGTTAAACTTGGCGTCAGCAAAGAAGAGCTCATGGAAACCCTCGCTATGGCAATTTATATGGGCGGTGGTCCATCGCTTATGTATGCAGCAGAAGCACTGGCGGCGTTTGAAGAGTTTTCAAGTTAACATTCATTTATCCTTCAGGGGCAACAAACAACCACATGGTTTCTCTCAATTTCCTTCTGAAAATGCGCAGGCAACGTAGCCCAATCTGCAATGTCGATGAGAATGGGCAACATGCTATTTTGGAAAGCCTGTTTGAGTGGTAACAGCTCGGGGCTAGATTGTGTTAATTGAGTCGAATGCCGTAAAACCAGATCTAAATCACTGGTGTCATGGTTCTGCCCTGAAATACGACTACCATAAGCCCAAATCGTTGCAGAAGGGGCAACTTGCTTAATGATTTTCTTTATTTCCGCCAAATAAAGAGGGTCGAGATTAAGTGTGGGCACGGTCAATTTTTTCCTTTAACTGCTTAGCATCAATGATAAAGTCTGGTAATAACGTCAGCGTGGTTTCTGCAAATCCTACGCCATAGTCATGGGCAGTATTGTTTCTGTTATCACGATACTTAAACCAACGGGTTGTTTCTTCAGGGCTTAACAGATTATGTTTTGCGCCATGGCGAAATAAATCTTTGAAGGTCAGTTGGTCGACTTCTTTGGGGGAAGAAAAATAGGGTTTCAACGCTTTTTTAAGCAAGGTTCCAGCGGTTTCTAAAGTTAATTCATAGCCCTTGATGGTCGCGTTGCGAAAAATTTCATAAGACAGACTGTGCGGCTCTTGTGTTTGTAACAAGGCAAGGGATTGCTCAAGGGTTTCAATACATCGCTGTAGATGCTCAGTGTTCAGTGCGGCCATGTTTAGATTGGTCATCAAAGAGAGGGTGTGAAGTATATTACTATAGAACCGTAGGGTGGGCAAAGGAGCCTAACGTTGATCTTACAGGCGGCTGAGGCCTCCCAGGCGACGTGCCCACCGGTGGCTCGGAGCAGTGGTGGGCACGTCGCCCGGCCGCTTCCAGCAATCGGGAAGCTTAACGCGGGGCACCGAAGCCCACCCTACAACTGATACCATGAATTAAGTTTTTCAATCAGCACATCAATCCCCGTTTTCTTTAACGCCGAAAACGCTTGGATGCTGATGTGTTCTCCTAAAGATTGGCGAACATCGATAAGGGTATTTGAGAGCGCGCCATAACCAAGTTTATCTGATTTGGTCAGCAAGATATGCAGCTCAAGAGAACGGTTTAAGGCAAGGTCAATCAGGATTTGATCTAAAGGACTGAGCGGATGACGACAATCCATGAGTACAATCAAACCCACGAGACACTCCCGGGTTTGTAAATATTGAGCCAGTAAATGCTGCCATTGCTTTGACACCGCAGCAGGCACTTTTGCATAGCCATAGCCTGGAAGGTCGACTAAGCGGCGTGCTTCATCGAGCTCGAATAAATTAATCAGTTGCGTTCGACCCGGTGTTTTACTGGTTCTGGCTAATTTTTTATTGTGCGTGAGCGTATTTAATGCGCTAGATTTACCGGCATTAGATCGACCAACAAACGCCACTTCGATACCATTGTCGGCGGGGAGTTGGGATATTTTCGCAGCACTTTTAAGAAAAGTGGCATGTTTATAGGGGTTCGCTGTCATATTGCGCCCAGTATAACAGAAAAGGCGGGCGCTGCCATTAAGTTAAGGATGGTAGCCTGGATGTATAGAGATCTCTTTGACTGGACTTTAGCCATTTTCCGCTCCAATGTCCGTTCGCCCTGAGGAGGCGCATACTCTATCTAAATCAATGGCACTGAAGCTTAACGCGCCGTCTCGAAGGGTGTTGCATCTAACTTCATCGGTAAGCATAACCCGATAT